>CAKZYI010000021.1 GCA_937884735.1 uncultured Pleurocapsa sp. | reverse complement strand
AAATATCCTGAAAAGCTAGAGGTGATTGTCTATCGAGAAAACACCGAAGACATATACTTGGGAATTGAATGGAAACAGGGGGATGAAATTGGTCAGAAATTGATTGAGTTGCTCAATAAAGATTTGATTCCTAGCACTCCCGAACACGGTAGCAAACAGATCCCTTTAGATGCAGGAATTGGCATTAAGCCCATCAGAAAAACTGGTTCCCAACGTCTAATTAAAAAAGCGATCCAACACGCTCTGACCCTTTCTTCAGAGAAGCAGCAGGTTACTCTAGTACACTAGGGATACATCATGAAGTATACTGAGGGTGCTTTTCGCGACTGGGGCTATGAATTAGTCAAAAGTGAGTTTCGTCAAGAGTGCATCACCGAGCGAGAATCTTGGGTTTTGAGCAACAAGGAAGCAGATAGAGAATTAAGCGTAGAAGATAATGCGCGTCAAATTGACCCTGGATACGACTCTTTAACTCCTGAAAAGCAGCAAAAAATCTGTCAAGAAGTACAGCAAATCTTAGATGATATCTGGGACAGTCATGGTGGTGGAAAGTGGAAAAGCAAAATAATGGTTAACGATCGCATTGCTGATAGTATTTTCCAGCAAATCCAAACCCGCCCTGATGAGTACTCTATCTTGGCGACAATGAACCTCAACGGCGATTATCTCTCCGATGCGGCGGCGGCAATTGTTGGGGGTTTGGGAATGAGTCCTGGGGCTAATATAGGAGATAACTGCGCCATTTTTGAGGCAACTCACGGCACAGCACCCAAACATGCAGGGCTAGATCGTATCAATCCTGGTTCGGTAATTCTTTCTGGGGTAATGATGCTAGAGTTTATGGGTTGGCAAGAAGCCGCAGATCTAATTCAAACTGGTTTAGCAAAAGCGATCGCCAATCGGGAGGTGACTTACGATCTAGCTAGATTAATGAATCCACCCGTAGATCCTCCGCTAAAATGTTCGGAGTTTGCTCAGGCAATAAATAAACATTATGCATAATATCGGTAAACTAAAATACAATTAGGTTAAACAGAAGGATGTTTTATTAAAAATCCTTTGATATAGTCTTGTATATCTGTTCTCAATTAATTGGTTATTTATTATATCTTTGCTCAGTTAGAGATTACTTCGTCGTCTTACGGCGAACCCATGGGGCTTAAGCCTTTTCGCTCTTACCGTTGGTTAATTTTACTCAATTCGCAAACCTTATGTCTGATGAGCTAATAGGAGGACGCTACCGAGTTATCGATTGTCTGAGAACCACAGGCTTTTGTGAGACTTATGTAGCAGAGGATACTCATCTCCCAGGAGATCCACCCCCTCGCTGTGTGGTCAAAAAACTACAGCCTCAATCTAATGAAGATTTTGTTCTGGATACTGCCAGAAGGCTATTCGATAATGAAGCCAAAGTACTTTACAAACTAAATGACCATCAGCAAATTCCTCGTCTATTGGCTCACCTGGAGGTAGATGAAGAGTTTTACCTAGTTCAAGAATATATTCAAGGCAAAGATTTAAGCCAGGTAGAGATTGTCCCTGGAAAAAGGTGGACGGAAGCCGAGGTAAAAGAATTTTTGATTGAAGTTCTCGAAATTTTGGCTTTTGTTCATCAAAATAATGTCATTCATCGTGACATCAAGCCTTCTAATCTGATTCGTCGCGATTCTGATGGCAAAATATTTTTGATTGATTTTGGCGCAGTCAAAGAAATTACCAATATGACTTTAACTGAGGGTCAAGGTAATGTATTGACGGTGGCGATTGGAACTCCTGGCTATATGGCTAGCGAACAACAACGAGGGGATCCTCGCTTTAACAGCGATGTCTATGCTTTAGGAATTACAGCGGTTCAGGCAATAACTGGTTTTCATCCCGATCAGCTTCCCCGCGATCGCGATACAGGAGAAATCAAATGGCGCGATCGCGCTCCTGAATGCAGCGATGAACTAGCCCGCATTTTGGACAAAATGATTCGCAATGATTTTTTGCAAAGGTATAAAAATGCCAATGAAAATTTAGAGGATATTCGTAATCCTCAAAAGCCGATTCCCATCACTCCAAAACCAGCCAAGGTGGAGCTTGGTAAAGGTACGGGTACGGGTGGCGCAGTTGTGCAACCCAAGTCTTCAAGTACAAAAAAGTGGTTGCTGTTTGCAGTGTTACCTCTGAGTGCAATATTGTTATTTATTACGCCTAAGATTTGGCAGTCTTTGCAGGCTTTAAAATATTACAACGAAGGCAACAGTTTAATTGAGGCAGGGGAATACGAACAGTCAATTTCTAGCTTTGATAAAGCCTTAGCTAATCGTAGTGATTTTGCTCAAGCCTGGACAAACAAAGGTTATGCTCAGGGTAAATTAGGTCGCCATTTAGAGAAATTTTCCTCTTGCGTTCAAGCCACAGATGTAGCCGCTGACTTTTCTGAGGCATGGAATTGTCGAGGACTGGCAAGATTCGATCTTAAGCAGTACGAGCGAGCATTACAAGAGTATAATCAGGCGATCGCTGTAGATCCTGATTATTACCTCGGATGGCTCAATAAAGGGCAGGTTTTGCTCAAATTAGGTCGTCCCAGAGAAGCGATCGACTCTACTAGACAGGTCTTAAAAACTAAGCCAGACTATTTTTTAGCCTGGACGCAGCTTTGTCAGGCTTTATACGATTTAGAACAGTATCAAGATGCCAAAGCCCACTGTGAAGAGTCTTTGAAGTTAAATCCTAATTATCCTCAAACATCTACTCTTTTGAAAAAGGTAGAAGAAAAACTAGCACAATCCAATTTGCCCGAAAAACAGATATTTTAGTGGCTGCAAAAGCAAAGAAACTAAAAAACTGAAATACTTTAGCATCTTTGCTTTTGTAAAATCACTCCAGTTAATTATTGATTGGGATGAAAATAATTATAAATTTCTTGGGCTAATGCTTCGCCAATACCAGAAACTTCTGTTAATTTTTTTACATCTGCTTCGCGGATATAGTCAATGGAATGAAAGTGGGCTAAAAGTTGCTTTTGACGGTGAAAACCCAAGCCTGGAATCTCTTCCAAACGCGATCGCCTGCTACTTTTCATTCTTTGTTGGCGATGGAAGCTAACCGCAAAACGATGGGATTCGTCCCTGACTCTTCGGAGTAATTGCACCCCTGGCTGTTCTGAATCCGTATCCAAAGGTTTAGACTCTCCTGGTAAAAAGATCTCTTCTCGTTTTTTTGCCAAACTAACTACTGTCACTGCGTCTAATAGGTTCATCTCTTGGAGTACTCGGACTACCGCTGACAATTGTCCCTTTCCGCCATCAATCATTACTAGTTAGGTAAAATCTTCCCCATTTAAATCGTATTTATCAGTGGGATTTTTGTACTTTCGAAAGCGACGTCCAAGAACTTCTGACATACTGGCAAAGTCATCAGAATGTCCAATTTTGACATCAGGATTTTTGATTTTATAGTGACGATAATGTTGTTTTGCTGGGACACCATCAACAAAAACAACCTGTGAAGCTACAGCGTTTGAACCCTGGACATGGGATATATCATAACCTTCAATACGCTTGGGTACTTCGGGTAAATCGAGAATAGCAGCCAAATCTTGAAATGCGGTATTGTTGCGATCGCTTACTCGTTGAGTCCGTTCTAATTCATAGTTGGCATTGCGTTCTACCATTTCTATTAGTTCAGCCTTAACCTGTCTTTGGGGATTAACCAAAGTAACTTTTTTTCCTTTTTGTTTGGTTAGCCATTGGGTTAATATTTCTCCTTCTGGTAATTCGTGCTGTACTAGTATTTCGGTGGGAATTTCTACTGCTTCAACTGTTGCATAATGCTCTTCTAATACCTTTTGTAAAATCGCCCCTGGTGTACCAGAAGTGGCATCGGCAAAAAATCCTAGCCGTCCGACTAGTTTACCCGCTCGAATTTGGAATAGCTGAATACAGCAGTGCCTGTCATCGGCAGCTAAAGCGATCGCATCGCGGGAAACCGTGTCATCAGGTAGAGATACTTTTTGATCGGCATTAAGGCTAGATAAGGCTCTAATTTGATCTCGATACTGTGCCGCTTTTTCAAAGTCTAATCTTTCTCCAGCCTTCTCCATCTGAGATTGCAAAGTACTATTTAGTTCATCAGTTCTACCCTGAAAAACCATTGCTACTTTGTTGACAATTTTTTTATAATCTTCTGGAGTGACTAAAGACTGGCATACTCCAGGGCATCTGCCCATGTCGTAATTAAGACAGGGACGATCTTTAAATAAAGGTTTGCGACGCTGGCGTAGGGGAAAGACGCGCTTGATGATGTGCAGAGTGTAGCGTAGTAAACGAGTATCTACATAAGGACCATAATAGCGATCGCGTTTTTTGGTAGCGCGACGTTTGCGAGTAATAAAAATACGGGGATAATCTTCAGACCAAGTAATGCACACATAAGGATATTTTTTATCGTCCTTGAGCATTACATTATAGTAAGGCTGGTGCTTTTTGATTAAATTAGCTTCTAACGCCAGTGCCTCAGCTTCAGTGTCGGTAACAATAAATTCAATTTCTGTTACCTGACGCACCATCATCGCAATGCGATCGCTTAATTTTTGTGCTGGGCGAAAATAAGAACGAACTCGCGAGCGCAACTTTTTGGACTTGCCAATGTAGAGTATATCTCCATTCTCCGAACGCATAAAATATACTCCAGGTTCGGGAGGGATTTCTTTGAGACGACTTTCAAGACGTTCGGGCTGTTTTAATAATGGTGTATTTTCGGTTAATGCAGTCATTTAGTGCTACTTTCAGGTTAAGAAATTGAAACGGTTATGATAGGCAGACGCTTCAGAACGCGCTTTTAGCGTGTGAATAAATATTTTTAAAATGCTTGTTCAATAAAACCTTTTGCTCTCATACAAACTATAGAGCCATATTAAAATTCTATTCCAAAATAGATGTAAAGAGATGGCTTAAGCTTAATTTATAGATTGATGAAAAATTTATCGCAAGAAATAGTTAATGGTGTCGCTCAAATATTTCCCGATGCTATTTTCTATAAAAAGCACACAGAGACGGCAGTAGCATTGACCATTGATGATGCACCCTGTAGATGGGACAGGGGAGACTGTGGCACGAAGACAATTTTGAATGCGGTCGCTCTTCATAATCAAAAATATAGTCATTTAGAGCCAGCTAGAGCAACCTTTTTTATTATTAGTAGTCATCTGCTGCCAGATTCACAAATCATTCCCGAAATTATGGCTCATGGTCATGAAATAGCCAATCATGGAGTTATAGACGAAACCCACGCTTTGCTAACTCCCCAGCAGTTTGAACAGCAGTTAAAAGAAGCTCATGAAAAGTTATTAGAACTTACGGGTGAAGATAGTATTCGTTGGTATCGTCCAGGGCGAGGTTTTTATAACCAGACTATGTAGAAAGCGATCGCAAATTTAACTGCAAAAGATAATTACGATCTCCAACTGGTATTAGCTTCAATGATTCCCTTTGATACTTTCGAGCTTACCAATCATCCTTGGTTAACGGCGATATATACCAAGCAAATGATTTTCCCTGGGGCAATTTTGGTTTTTCATGCCAATTCAATTAAGGTGGCAAATAATACGGCGATCGCCTTATCTATTATATTAGAAGATTTGAGACAAAGAGGTTATCGTATCGTTACCGTTAGCCAACTGTTAGATATGGATTGCTAATACCGTTTAGATTTAAGTTTGCTACAGATGAAAGATCGGGATTTGGCATGACAACTTTTAAGCATCAGTCATCAAGCGCAATAGGGCATCAGTAGACATTTTGCCGCTAATTTCTGTGCCTTCTAATAGACTATCGGCTAAATCTCTTTTTTGGTGGTGTAGCTGGACTATTTTTTCTTCGATTGTGTCTTTGGTCACTAGACGATATATTGTTACTGGACGCTGTTGCCCAATGCGATGAGCGCGATCGCTTGCTTGGTCTTCAACGGCAGGATTCCACCAAGGGTCCATATGCAGAACATAATCAGCAGCAGTAAGATTCAATCCTGTACCTCCTGCTTTGAGGGAAATCAAGAATACATCTCCTTCTCCTCCTTGGAATTTATCTACTCTAACCTTGCGTTGTTTGGCTGGTGTACTGCCATCAAGATATTGATAGGTAATGTTATTCTGTTCTAGGTAATCTCGCAAAATGCGTAAGTGATCGACAAATTGACTAAATACTAAAGCTTTGTGGTTATTTTCTAGCAAGTCTGTCAAAACTTCGCCAAATAATTCTAGTTTAGAACTTGGTAAACTGCTGTCAGCCATTACCAAACGAGAATTACAGCAGGCGCGACGCAGCTTCATAATTTCGGCTAATACCTGGAGATGTTTTGTTCCTGCTTGAGCGTCAGTATCAGCTAGTTTGGCGATCGCTTTTTGTCTTAAAGCTTCGTAGAATGCCGTTTCTTCTTTAGACATGTCTACATGGAGGGTAATTTCGGTGCGGGAAGGCAATTCTGATAATACTTGGGTTTTGGTACGACGGAGAATAAAAGGCTGAATTAATTTTTTAAGATGTTTGCGTTTGGCTTTATTTTGATTTCTTTCAATAGGTACGGCAAAGTTTTGGTTAAACTGTTCCCAAGATCCTAATAAGCCTGGATTGATAAAGCGGAATAGATTCCATAATTCTCCCAGATGGTTTTCAATGGGTGTCCCTGTCGTAATTAATTTAAATTTACCCTGAAGCTTCATTGCTGCTTGCGATCGCTTAGTACTCATGTTTTTAATCGCTTGGGCTTCATCGAGGACAATAGTTTGCCACTCTACCTGGGCTAGCATCTCAGCTAATTCATCCTGCTGTAATAAGCCATAGCTACAGACAAATAAATCGAATGGTTGTAAAGCGTCTAAAGTACTTTGTCTGTCACTGCTACCAAACTCTACAGGATTGAGCGTAGGAGCAAACTTCTGGGCTTCACCAATCCAATTCATACAGACAGAAGTAGGGGCAATAATCAGGGTTGCACCCTCGGTTGCATAGTTGAGAATTAAAGCCAATGCTTGCAAAGTTTTGCCCAATCCCATTTGATCTGCCAAACAAGCCCCAACACCCCAATGTGCCAAGCGGGATAGCCAGTCAAAACCCTCTTGTTGATAGTCTCTTAGCTCTGCCTGTAGGGTGGAAGGTAACTGTGGCTGGAGTTCTTTTACTTCCTTGAGTTTTTTAACCTGTTGTTTCCAATGCTTGTCTGCTTTAACGCCCATATCTGCGATCGCATCTTCTAAGACAATGGAGGTTAGGGAATGAAACTGCAAGCCTTTGCCCTTTTTGTTACCAAAAGCTCGTAATTCATCCAATCGCTGGCGAAACTGTTGCGTCAGCGCGATAAACTGTCCTTCACCCAAAGGAATAAAGCGACTGGAAGTTTGGTCTAGCAATGCTAAAAGATTCTCCATATCTAGCACCATGTTTTCATCTAGCTTTAACTCTCCAATGGCAGAAAACCAATCATTTTGGCGTTTAATCTGCATTTGAAAGTTATTAACTCCTGCTTGATGGGCAATACGCAGCTTTTCTCCTTCTGGCCATTCTATAATGACTTTATCTTCTAATTCTTGAAGTTCTAGTAATAAAGATAAGCAGTCTTCTGGATCTTCAATCAGCCATTCTCCCGACTCTGATTCATGACGAGTTAAAACCGAACTGGATTTAGTTATATTTTCTGCCAACTCTTCTTCTAATTCGATCTCCCGCGTAGTTTGCAGCCGCTCTCCTTCAATCTCTCCAATTACCGTCGAACCACCTTTCCCTGGGCGATAATAAGAACCTACTTCCCCAAATGGACGACATAGTAAAGCTGCTTTTAATCCTTCTCCCGCAGGTAAAAGATGAACGTGGGGTGTAGAATTAGCAGGGACTTCTTTGGCACTTGACAAACCACCGCCAATATCGGAGTGGACGGTAACAATAGGCGATACTCCACCAATAGCAGCCAATACTTGTTCGGATGCAGCAGCAGGAACATTGAGACAGTTTTTCTTGCCCAATATCGTGGCGATGCGTTGATGTTCGGTAGTAATTTCAATTACCTTGATTCTGGTGGGAGTTTCTTTTACCAGAACAACTTCTTTGTCTTCTGATAGCTTGGGGGAAAACTCTAAGGTTAAACGATCTTCCTTTACTTTTTTAACAATTAATTCGGGTTCGCCTGTCACAATATCGACGCGAGTTGTGGGAGAATCTTCCCAAAATACCAAAGGATGTCCAATTAACTCCACCATAGCGCGATCGCCAAAGCTATATTCGGCTTTGCTATAGTAACCATAGTAATTAACTTCGATCTGATTACAGACCTTTGCGTCTTGCGTCGTAAAATATTCGTATTCCCCAGCATAATTATACAGACGCTTTATAGCGATCGCACGACCTTTGCTCCAGCTTCCTTTTGCAGTGATTTTTTGTTCGCGGGGTTGCAATACAAAGCCAGTTGAATAAAACGTTAGCAGCCACACCAAACGCTTTGCTGACTCCAGTTTCACCTCTACTTCTGGCTTTTGCAGATTGGCTAAGGCGGTTAAGGACAATTCCCACGGTTGCTTTGGTGTAATTAAATCTACCAGAGAAGGTGCTTTTGTATTAGCATTGATTTCTGCCACCAGACTTTTTTTGGTTTTAAGACGAAATAATAATTCGGCTGCTTCGACACCTAGCCAATAATATCCTACTGCTTCAGCGCGATCGCTCAAAAATTTTAACAGCCTTGGTACGCGCCTTCTAGCTTCTTTTTCATCTATCCAGTAAAGACACAGAGAACAAAAGAAGGTTTCTATACTATGACTCTGTTCGTATGAATCAATCCCATTTTCATAAACCCAGTCTTTTTGACTCATATCCCCCTGCTGAATTTGCAGGAGTTTTAATAACCAGGCATAGGTATAACTCAGCCAGTTATTACTCGTCGCCATTATTCGGCAATAGCCTTCTGCCTCTTTTAGCCTGATAGGAGTGCCATCTTTCAATAGTGCCAGAATAAAAAATATTCCTGCGATCGAATCAAAAAAGATTTTTTTCTTTTTAGTACTTTTCTTTAGAGATTTATAGGCTAAAGTATAAAAATTGATCGCTTGGTCACAGTTTCCCTCAATAAAAGCCAACCATCCCCAGAATATACTCGCCGATCCTTGATTATCTGCTGATACCTGTTCTAAATGAAGTTTTGCTGTGGCAAGATCGTCCCGTAAAATAAGCTGTTCGGTTAATAATAATCTTAAGCGATCCGAAAAACGTCCATTTGGATTATCAGCCTCGGCTTGGAGTATGGCAAACGCAGATTCAGCGGGAGATAAATAAATAACTGAATTCAACAGAATACTGATTAATCCTGATTCGTATAACTCTTGGGGTAGCTGACAAAACCAATCAGGATCGAAGGGATTATTTAAGAGTAAATTGAGAATATCATCTAGTTGAATCGGTTCGGGATAATAGCTATTTTTTTGGTAACATTCCAACTGTCGCCAGACAAACGACATATCCTGACGATAAATACCAATCCGAACTTCTCTAAGTAATTGCTCGACACTATTAAAAACCCTCGTATCTTTACTGTTGTAGCGAGTCTGAATTGGCATATGGGTATGGGCTACTTTAACCATATCTTCCCAAGTCCCTTCTGCGATCGCATCGCGAGTCGCAATTTCGGCTATTAACGGGTTACATTGAGGAGATTTGCCCCATTCTTGGATTAATAAATCTCGATCCAAAAGATATTCTAGGTGAGGTTTGAGAGTTCCGCTAACAAACGCCTTACCTTGCTTAGTTTTTTCTCCTAAAGCATCTAAACACTTTAGAAATTTGCTTCTATTGACAGGTTCATAAATTACCGAATACAGCCTGACAATTTGCTTCCGTATTGTAGGTAAGTTCTCATATTCCTGAATATATGCCTGACGAAGTTGATTAATCTCTGTTTCAGGAGAAGACATGACAAATGGTGCTAAAGATTTTAACCATGACTGGAGAAATACTGTTGTTAATAGCTAATTTTTCTGAGCTATTAATTCCTAGTTATCTTTTTATTGTCATCCTACAGCATCGCCTCAAGAAAATTGTTATTTTATGTTTAAAATATATTTTGAAAAATTAAAAAATAAATATGCAGTAATACTATATACATCTAGATTTGCTATTCCTAAAGATTTACCTGCCTGAAAAACTCATTACTCATTACTCATTACTTATTACTCATGTCTGGCTACCTGCCCGTTGAGTAAATAACCGTTAAGAATGGGATTCGCTTAGTCCAATATGTTGTGCCACAACTGATAAATTGGGCTGATTCAAGTGATGTTGGCGAATAAATGCGATCGCATTGGCGATTCTTTTGTAATCTTCACTTTCTGTAGACATTTATACTCTGCTATTGTGCAACTCGGTCGTTATATGTTCAAACAGTTTTATTCTGCTAATTTATCAGCAGTAAGATCTTAAAACCACCCGTTTTTTGCGATCTGGGGAATGTGTTGGCGGTAACTAGAATAAATTTGGTTTTTTAGTAATTTGATTCCCAAGTTGTAATGTCAGAAAACAAAGTCTGATAGCCAGATACATTAGGATGTAAACCATCTTCTCCCAACTGAGCGTTAATCCAGTCTGTACCTCTAGATAACCAAATATCGAAAATATCTAAATAAGGGATGTCTCTTTGCTGACATGCCTGTAAAGTTGCTTCTTTATAACGATACTGATCGAAGTGATTGTAATAAAGACAGTTCATAAAAGGCATCTTTGCTTCATTGACAGGAGTCATGCCAACAAATAATACAGGGCAAAGATTTTGCGCTACATCCAGTAAACGATCTATCTGTTGTTTAAACTCTTCAAAGTCAGTTAAAAGTTTGCCATCAGGCTTGCCAACACGAGCAGAATCATTGACTCCAACTGAAAGTAATATTAGATCTGGTACGCGATTTCTTAGCTCGCCACGACGGTTAAATTCTTCCTCTAAACGTTGGGAAACCTGAGCAGTGCGATCGCCTCTAACTCCAAGATTATACAGTACATGACCAGCCCCATCAGGGGACATCCACTGCCGACGCAATCTTTCTACCCAACCACCACCGACATAATCTCCATAGCCATAGATTAAGCTATCACCCAAAGCAATTACTTTTAAAGGCTGACGCAACTTTAACTTTTCCTGAAAAACATGGCTGTTCGTCGCCGTAAAGGTAGAGTTAGGAGAAAGAATAGCTTGCATAAATCGAATAATATAGGAATATTTTATAAAAAAATTTATATTCAGCAACAATCATACACAATTATGTCGAGTATGTTGAAAATCAAGTATATTCGATCCCCAAAAATAATTAACTAGAGTGAACTTTTTGGTTTTCAACACAGTGTAAATTGTTATGAGTAATTGTGCTTAAAATCAAGATTTTAATCCCGTCATTGCTGTAAACTACCAAAGGGAGTCAAGTTACCTGGTCTGTTTGTAGTAAAAGCTATAGGACTACTTGATTTGTGTAGAAATAAACCATTGCTATTTCTTGCCTTATTGAAATAATTATTTAAATTGATTTTATGAAAACCGCAGATAAAATTAACGATAAAGCGATCGTCAAAGACTATTTTAACCAAAAAGGGTTCGATCGCTGGCGCAGAATTTACGGTGAAACTGATGATGTCAACAAGGTACAGAAGAAAATTCGCGAAGGGCATCAAATAACTATTGATACGGTGGTTGATTGGTTAAAAGATGATGGTAATTTAGCTGATATTACCGTCTGCGATGCGGGGTGTGGTGTTGGTAGTTTGAGTATTCCTTTAGCAGAAGCTGGTGCAACTGTCAGTGCGAGTGACATCTCTGAAAAGATGGTAGGGGAAGCCAAGGAAAAAGCAGCGGAAATATTAGAAGATCCTAGCAAGGTTAACTTCTCAGTATCCGATCTCGAAAAATTGAGTGGTAGCATTGACACAGTTATTTGTCTAGATGTATTAATTCACTATCCTACGGAAGATGCTGCGAAAATGATTAGTCATTTGGCATCTTTGGCAGAGTCTCGCTTAATACTTAGTTTTGCACCCAAGACTTGCGTATTATTTGTTTTGAAAAAGATTGGTGAGTTTTTTCCTGGTCCTTCTAAGACGACGAGAGCTTATCAACACAAGGAAAAAGAGATTATATCTATTTTAGAAGAAAACGGCTTTGAAATTAAGCGTAAGGGAATGACGAGCGTAAGTTTTTATTATTCTAAAATATTAGAAGCAGTAAAGGTTAAGTAATAAGTAATAAGTGAAGAGCTTAATTTCTACTTGTTATGGGTGATTTTATTGCAACGGAAACGTTTGGTAATCAGGGAGAAGCAGGAGAGAAGTTAGTCTGGGATAGTGTTAAACGGGCTTTTGAATTGCGTAATTGCCTGGGATATTGGCGTTATCCAATTTTTTCTCAAGAGGGTAAGTTTCGCAAAGAACCTGATATTTTGATTGCCGACAATGAGCTTGGCTTGATTGTAATTGAAGTCAAATCAATTAAAATTGAGCAGTTAGTTGGTATTCAAGGACATCGCTGGCAATATAATAATTTTTATACTCAGTATGGCAATCCTTATCAACAAGCAGAAAGACAGTTATTTGCTTTACTAGAATATAGCGATCGCGAACCTATTTTGAAAGAAAAAGTTACCGCTAGAGCAATGGTAGCTTTGCCTTATATTACTCCAGCTCAGTGGCAAGCAAAAGGGTTTCATAAGTTACCTAATTGCCCACCAATTTTGTTTTCAGAACATTTAAGTAATTCTGAACTAATTATTAAGGCGATCGCCAATAACTCTGCCCTTATTTCTGGAGAAGTATTAACTCCAACTCAATGGGAATTACTATTAGCTGTATTGGGTGGTACACCTCTATATAAACCAGAATATAATCGTTTTCCCTGCTCTAATGAGAGTCGCCGTTATATTATTCAACAAGCGAGATCGCGCTTAAGTCAGCTAGATTTACAGCAGGAAAAGATTGCCAAACAAATTCCTGATGGAATGCAGAGAATTAGAGGAATTGCTGGTTCAGGAAAAACTGTTTTATTGTGCCAAAAAGCAGCTTTAATGTCGGTAAAATATCCAGATTGGCAGATTGCTTTAGTCTTTTTTTCTCGTAGCCTATATGAATCTATTATTCAGCAGGTAGACAAGTGGATTCGTTATTATACCCAAGAAAAAACTAATTATAATTCTCAAGAATCTAATCTTAAAATACTTCATGCTTGGGGCAGTAAAGAGCAGCCTGGCTTTTATAGTACGGTTTGTAAATCAGTCGCATATTTACCCCTTGCTGTCCCTTTTACCACTAGTAAACAACCTAGTGAAGCTTTAGCTGAAGCTTGTATCGAATTACTAGAAAATAGAACTATTCCTCAATTATTTGATGCTGTTTTAATTGATGAAGCCCAAGATTTAATGGCTAATAACTGGAAATACCAAAACAAACAGCCTTTTTACTGGTTGGTATATCAATCTTTGCGTCCAGTAAATCCAATTCATCCAGAGCAAAGACGGCTGATTTGGGCTTACGATGAATTACAAAGTTTAGGTAGTCTAAATATACCAGAACCAGGAGAAATGTTTGGTGAAGCATTAGGACATTTAACTACAGGACAATATCATCAGCAAATTAACAAAACTGAAATATTATCTCGCTGTTATAGAACACCCCAGCAAGTTATTTTTGTGGCTCATGGAATAGCTATGGGATTAATCAGAAAAAAGGGAATTATTACAGGTTCAATTAATGCTGAAGAGTGGGAAGCTTTGGGCTACAAAGTAATTAATAATCAAAAAAATGAAGAAATAGCCCTAATAAAAGAACAGCATAATGCACCTAATATTATTAGCGATATTTGTTCTGGAGACATAATTTGTTTTCAAACCTTTTCTTCTCGTCAACAAGAATTAACCGTTCTAGCACAAAAGATAAAAGACAATTTAGATCGAGACAGTTTACAGCCAGATAAAGAAATATTAATTATAGTTTTGGGAAAATATTACAACGCTATACCTTTGATTAAGAAAACTGCCACTTTTTTAATCAATCAAGGAATCAATATTTATTTACCTACCCAAAACACTTTTAATTGTTTTAGTAGTCCGATTGAACATAGAA
>CAKZYI010000020.1 GCA_937884735.1 uncultured Pleurocapsa sp. | reverse complement strand
ACAAGGCGTTGATGCCACTATATTGAGTGAAAGCGACTTTGCTTTTGCCTAAATAATCTTACATGTGTCGATTTGGGTTTTTTCTGTTAAAGACAGAAAGAACCCATAGTCAGTAGACAATAATGAGAAGTGGGGAAATCTTAGTCGCTCGCGGTTGGATTGAGTTGAAGACGGTCGATTTCTTTGCCGACAGGTGGCAGGAATTGATTGTAGAAGTTGATAAAAAACTTTTAGTACAGTATTTGCAAGTAGCAGGATTGTTAAATAACAAGCAGATAGATAGTATCCGCTTAACTTTAGAGCAGGATTCTTTAGCATTTTTCCTTGAGAGACTTGCTTGCTTAATGAGATAGTGCTTCTTAGAACTATAGATTCTTGTACACAGGCTTTACTTGACTACCGCTTTGTTTTATTGGCAGTGGGGTGAGAAGATCGATCTTGAACCTTTTCAATCTTCTCTATGTGTTTATAAACCTTTATGCTGCGCGAACTCTCTCAACAATAATGGGAGCAACCATTTCAGGGTTAGCTCTTAGTCTCTTAGCAATCTGAGCGACTAAAAATTGCTTTTTATGGTCGCGTCCGTTAACTTTTTGCTTGATACCCAACGCTGAAGCTATCTTACGGGCTTTTCTCAGAGTAATCCGATCGATCTCAACTCCGTCCAGTAATTCCTCAACTGTGGGCTGATGCTCAACCTCCGTAACTGTTTCCGTAACCTCTTCATCAGATGACCAAAGAACATCTTTCAATTGCTGCTCGATGGGTTTAACAGTAGGTACTGTCAAATTCTCATTGTGATGAACAATCTCACCATCTCCATTAACTTCCCATGCACCCCCGCCACTTTCCACAGCAGGAGCATACAGCCAAACCAAAACGATGTAGTAAATAACAAATAAAACCAAACCAAACATCATATCTTCCATGACTTAAAAAACCTCGTAGTGTGTTAAAAAAGGGTTTAAATGTAGCGAAACCCTTTATCGATCGAGAATGCAGTTAGAAACTAGTGATTCCAAAAAACGTGGACTTTGCCATCGTTCGTCTTCAAGGTGTATACATCACCACCGAGTTCCATATCTCTGCCCATGCTTTCGTAATTGATGTAGCGAGCAATATTATCGGGAATATCCCCAACGCTTCCTTCTGATAGCTCTTCCGCATAGTCAGCCAGAGAATCATATTCTCCCGAATAACTATCCTCTAAAGCATTTTTCGCCAGATCCATGTCACCGCATAAGTGAACAATAACTAACCCAGCCAATTCGCCTTTTTCGGAAATTAACTTGGCTGCCGTAGCCACATCTTCCAAACTAGGATGTTCGCCCAAATAATCTCCTGCACCGTAGAACTGTTCGTAATCGTGAATCGCCCAGTCCTCAGCTATAAATTCGGGCGAACCACTCAACATCTCATCAATCTCAGCTTGGATATCGTCCGCATCCTGATTCGCATCTATCCATTCACCTCTCAACTTTCCAGCGTTATAAGCAGCCAAATCCGCCACGTAAATCTCTGGATTAGAAGAATTATTAATTGTCATACCCGTACAAAACCTTAATAACAGTACAGGTGTTATGGAGCTAAAACATTTGTTTGATATACCGAGGATATGATGGCGAAAGATAAAACCAGAAAAACCAAGACTTTTGAAGACTTACAGATGTGGCAAGAGGCGATCGCCCTAGCCGAGAAAATCTATCAAATCACCAGCCAATCTGAAGAACTGTCCCGCGATCGCTCTCTGGTTGACCAGTTAAGACGGGCTTCAGTCTCCGTATCAGCCAACATCAGCGATTATATAGAATTAAGAAAAGTAACAACAACAGCAGCATAAAATAATGGCTATTAAACTATTACACGCTGTTTACATGACATCAATGACACTTTTAAATTAATTATTGTACACAACGCACACAACGTACACAACGTACACAAGAAAAACATTTATTTCGTAGAAACTTTCAGAAGATGTAGATTACCTTCTAGCTCTTTCCTCCTAATCTTCTAACGTCCAACCCTTTTCTAACATTGCTTCATATGGTGTCCATTCTCCCGTAGGTTCGAGAACTAAGATGCCTTTTTTACTGCCTTGACTGGCTTGCACAATGCCCTCTTCTTTGGCTAATTTATTCCACTCAGAAAAAGTATCTTTGGTTTGACTTATAACTCTCTCTTCATCAGTTAAATTGGGCATCCAAGCTTCTTCCAGTGCCTTTCTTAGTAGTCCAGCTTTTGACTTAACTTTTTTTCCAGTAGCCAAATATTCTTCAACTGCGGACACTGCATTTTGAACAGATTCAATAGAAAGTGATTGTATGATTTCTTTGAGTTTTTTATTAAGTCTGAATCCATTAATTTTAAGATGTGGCTGAATAGCT
>CAKZYI010000019.1 GCA_937884735.1 uncultured Pleurocapsa sp. | reverse complement strand
TGTTCATGAAATAAGGTGTGCATCTATACAGCAGATAGTTTAATTGTTACGCTCTATTTAACTATCGCATTATAAACTTGGTGAAGTCCTTTAATCTGAACAGTCAGAAACTCCACAATTTATCCCAATCAATAAATTCAAAACTGAGCAGCTTATATGCAACCAAAAATTATTGTCTGTGGCTTAGGGCGTACAGGCTCTAAAATCTACAGCTTATTAAAGCAACAAGGTGCAGAAGTTGTAGCCATCAGCGAGCATCCAGTAAGTAAGATAGCCAGCAAACAGATTATCGTAGGAGATCCGCGAGACAATGTCACACAAATAAAACCAGGAAATCGACAAGCAAAAACCATAGAAAAAGTATATAGCGAACATGCTCAAAATTTCACCATTAAGACACTATGAGTGTGGCAGCCCTTGCTTCCCCTTTATTCACTTTCGCGGCGTTGGGTAATAAAGCGATTGGTCAACTACAGTTGTTTAATCGCACTTGGCCTATTCATGAGGAAGTTATCGATCGCAATCATCCTTGGCTAGAAAAGGAATTGAAGGAATTGTGGGACGATCCCAACCGCATGCTAATCTATTATTTACCGATTAAGGGGGAAATTGACCTGGTTTCGGCTGTCAAATACGGTAGTCGTCTCAAGCAAGGCGATCGTCTAATTGTCGGGACAAAACCAAGAGTTTTGGTTAAACGTCGCTCTTGGCAGAAAAAACTATCTCAGGCAATTCTCAATATACCTTATTATCAACGCTATGCTCGTCCTGTAGCTTTGGTTAGTTTGGCTTTGTTAAGCGTGATCTTTTTGGCAACGCTAATTTATGTCAGCATCAGCACCA
Organism: uncultured Pleurocapsa sp.; assembly: GCA_937884735.1. GTDB lineage: Bacteria > Cyanobacteriota > Cyanobacteriia > Cyanobacteriales > Xenococcaceae > Waterburya. Next base: position 18,167 of record CAKZYI010000019.1, on the reverse strand, counting down.
ATACTTCTCTAGCCGATGCACTCTATTTCTCTGTCGGAATGATTACAGGTGCAGGAGGAAAAGAGGAGGTAGCAGAAGGTGCGGCAGACTATATCAAAATATTTACGGCAATTATGATGATTGTTGGCGCAGGTGTCATTGGTATTTGCTATGCCTTAATTAATGATTTTGTTTTGGGTAGTCGTTTTCGTCAAACTTTAGACGCTGCTAGAATTCCCCGCAAGAATCATTATGTTGTCTGTGGTTTGGGCGGCTTGGGTATCCAAATTGCTCGCCAACTATATCACCAAGGACATGAAGTAGTTGTAATTGAATCCGATCCCAAAAATCGCTTTTTACGGGCTGCACGGGTGATGAAAATCCCTGTGATTATTGAAGATGCTAGCATTTCCTCTACTCTAAAAGCAGTAAATATCAAAAAAGCAGCCAGCATAATTGCTGTAACTAGCCAAGATACTACTAACTTGGAAATTAGTTTAACGGCAAAAGCGATCGCACCTCAAATTAAAACTGTTGTTCGTAGTGGCGATCCCCAATTTGCCCAATCGATGCAGGAGGTATTTGAATTTGATCGGGTATTGTCTCCAGCCGAATTAGCCACCCATTCCTTTGTTGCAGCAGCATTGGGCGGTAGAATTTTGGGCAACGGTATGACTCAAGACTTACTCTGGGTAGCCTTGGCAACCATGATTACCCCCAACCATCCTCTATGCGATCGCATTGTTCAGAATGCAGCTATTAAAGCGGATTTTGTACCTTTATATTTGGAAAGAAAAAACACCACTCTACACAGTTGGCATTTACTAGAAACTCGCTTACGACCTCAAGATGTTTTATATTTGACCATGCCCGCTAGCGGTTTGGATCAGTTGTGGCGTAATCCAGACTCTGATTCTCTACTCGACCGTCTAGAAGATAGTTTGATTAATTGATATTTCGATTTTTATATTGTGATTGAATCGCGATCGCAAACAAAAATATTAAATTTTAACAATACCGTAAGCATTCTATTGCTTGGTATCTAAAGTAATTCTGCCATCTTCCAATTCAATAATGCGGTCTGCTACATCCAAAATGCGATTGTCGTGAGTCACAATCAAGATAGTGCAACCCTGCTCTCTAGCTAGCTGCTGCATTAATTCCACCACGTCTCTACCAGACTTACTATCCAAGGCTGCTGTAGGCTCATCGGCTAGAACTATTTTCGGATGAGAAACCAAGGCGCGAGCGATCGCAACACGCTGTTTTTGCCCTCCTGAAAGGTTTTGAGGATGGTAATCGATATGTTCCCCTAAGCCAACAGAAGATAATAAAGCGATCGCTCTTCGTTCGACATCCGTGCTTCTAATACCATTGTGCAACTCCAAAGACATCTGTACATTTTGTTTAGCAGTTAAAGAAGCCAGTAAATTGTGTGCTTGAAAGATATAGCCAATATTTCTTCTAGTTTCTACCAGCTTGCTTTTTTTTGCCCCAACCAACTCTTCATCAAACACTTTCAAGCTTCCCGATTGGGGAGAACGCAATCCACCCATTAAAGTTAATAAGGTAGTTTTACCAGATCCAGAAGGACCTTTTAAGATAATAACTTCACCAGAATTTAGAGTTAGGTTGATATCAAATAGTATTTGTTTTTTAAGTTTACCTTCACCAAAAAAATGATTTAGGTTTTGAATATCTACTACCTGCTCGGTTGCAGATGGTTGGGAGCTGATGCTTAATAATGGGCTACTCATAAATAAGTTAAAAAAGTGTATGAACGTTGCACGATAAGCTCATCATCGATGATGGTAGAAAGTTTATCGTGGATAACTGCGATCCATAAACTAGTTTTTGATCGAACGTCCGTATGGGTAGTTAGAATAAGACAAATTGCTCTTGTTAAAAACAGTTTGTTTTACTATTAGCCTTACGGTGGATGTTTAAATTATAATTCGTCTGGAAATAAATTTTGCATATATAGTAATAACAGACGAATTATTCTACTAACTGTTTGTTTTTTTATTGCCTAGTTGAGCGCAGCCGTCATTAATTTTTTACCTGTGGTCAAAGATGTTTTGATATTGCAATATATCCAACGCCACAAATACAGGAATTGCTTGAAAACATCGTTGTGCTAACTGATAACGATCTTCCCTTTTTAACATTGTGGTTAACTTGCCTTTGACATCTAATAAGTAACGGACATCATTTGCTGCATAGTTATACTGTTCTCTCGAAAGATTTTCAGCATCTCCCCAATCAGAACTTTGAGCTTTTTTATCTAGCTCTACTCCAGCAAGCTCGGCTACCAAGCTTTTAAGACCATGACTGGAAGTATAGGTGCGAGCCAATTTGCTCGCTATTTTAGTGCAAAAGATTGGTGCAGTTTCCACTCCAAATGTAGCTGTAAATTGTGCCACATCAAAGCGTGCATAATGAAAAACTTTGGTGATATCCCAGGAGGTAAGTAGCTTTTGTAAGTTTGGTGCTTGGGTTTGTCCTTTGGCGATGCGAATAGCTGTAACAAAGCCTTGAGAATCACATAATTGTACCAAACAACGGCGAACGCGTCCCAATACTAAGCCCATTTTTTCTGTATCGATCGCAATTTCATCAGCAGCCATATAACGAGCTAAAGTAGCTGAGTCTAAATCTTCGTCGCAAACCTGAACGTTGTCTAAAACCATCTTGGAAATTTAATTTTCGAGAATAAAAATTTGGGTGAAGTAGTATTCTCCATCTGGATTTATTGCTACTCCTATGCCTGTTAAATTATAGTTGCCTTCTATGTTTTTACGATGACCATTACTTTTAATCCATCCTTTTACTGCCGTACTAACAGGATCTTGATAGCCCATATTATACGCCACATTTTCCGCGACGCTACTATAGGAGATAATACCTTTTAAAGCGTCTGCTCTACCTTGAAAACCGTCGTGGCTAAACTCTACTATCTGTTGCGCCATATTCAAACTGTGAGCCTTGGCTTGCTCGCTGACAAAAGCATCGAACTTTAAGGGTACAAGATTTAATGATGCGCGATGGTTGTTGACCTTTTGATGAGTCAGCTTGGCAATTTGAATTAGCTCTTTGTTGGTCTGGTTACTTTTCAACTTAGATCTAACGGCTATTGAGCTATCTTTTGGGGGGGATTCTTGGCTTGATGCCTCACTTGAAAAAAACCAACCTGCAAAGAAAGTGGCTAAGGCAAGAGACAATAAAAGCTTAATAATAATAGGAGTTTGCAGCGGAATTCGGGACTTGAACATGGCTCTGGATTAGAACAAAACAGCTAATTAACTATTATTGTAGTAATTTTGAAATATTAATAACTACCGTAATTTTAACTATTTCTATAACTGATCTCATTCTCCCTCATTTCCACTGCGTTGAGGTCAATTTTTTATTTAAAGTTCATCTCCCAAATATTTAGCCACTGTTTGCACGTCTTTATCACCCCTTCCAGAGCAGTTGAAGACAATTCTTTGGGTTCCCGTTAGCTGAGGACAAAGCTTCTCTAAGTAGGCAAAAGCGTGGGCAGTTTCTAATGCTGGAATGATTCCTTCCTGTTCGGATAGTAAACGCAATGCTGCGATCGCTTCGATATCGGTTACTGCATAATATTCTGCTCTTTGAGTATCTTTAAGATAGCTATGTTCGGGGCCAACACCAGGATAATCTAGTCCAGCACTGATTGAATGGGCTTCGATAATTTGTCCTTGGGTATCCTGTAGTAGATAGCTCATCGCACCATGCAATACTCCTGGGCGACCTTCGGTTAAAGTAGCAGCATGTTTTCCTGAAGCAACGCTTTCACCTGCCGCCTCTACTCCAATCATGCGGACGCTGGATTCAGGAATAAATTCATGAAATAAACCCATGGCATTTGAACCACCACCAACGCAAGCAATTAGAATATCAGGTAGTCCGCCCCATTTTTCCTCACACTGCTGGCGGGTTTCTTGACCAATTACTGCATGAAAATCTCTGACCATCATAGGATAAGGATGAGGTCCTGCAACTGAACCAAGGATGTAGTGAGTGCTTTCTACATTAGTCACCCAATCGCGAATTGCTTCAGAAGTAGCATCTTTTAATGTACCTGTACCCGCAGAAACAGGCTGTACTGTTGCGCCCAACAAACGCATCCGAAAAACATTAAGCTTTTGTCTTTCCATGTCTTCTACACCCATGTAGATGATACATTCTAGACCAAAGCGAGCGCAGACAGTGGCAGTTGCTACTCCGTGTTGTCCCGCTCCTGTTTCAGCGATAATGCGCTTTTTACCCATGCGAATTGCCAGTAAGGCTTGAGCCAAAGCATTGTTGATTTTGTGCGCGCCTGTGTGGTTTAAGTCTTCTCTCTTGAGGTAAATTTCAGGGGTGAAATCAGTTCGGGTATAGTGTTTGCTCAAACGTTCGGCGAAGTAAAGGGGATTAGCTCTACCAACGTAGTCTTTCAATAATCCCTGTAGCTCTTTGGTGAAGTCAGGGTCGTTTTTATATTTGTTATAAGCAGCTTCCAACTCTGCCAAAGCAGGCATTAAAGTTTCTGGAACATATTTACCACCATAAGGACCAAAACGTCCTAGTTTATCGGGGACTGAAAGGGAAGTGGTTTTGATGGGAGTAGCGGTCATAAAAATATCTTCTAAACTTAATAGTAGTCGTAGTAATAATTCTACTAAAGCTTGACACGACGCGGGGAGTTGAAGACAGGGATTATTGAAGGGCAAGGACTCAAGCCTTGTGCAAGGGAGAAGGTATGATTCTTTTGCACTTACTATTTGGTTAAGAGGGTTGATGCCCAAACTATTGATTAGTTTATTGAAGCAAGACAGTATTTATTTAATTATTGCCTGCTTGATTTTTCCTCTTTCTTTAAAAGTTTCTATTTTCTGCTTTACTTGTTTTTTGGTAATTAGAATTTTATTTTTTGATTCTGATGGGTTGAGAGATGAACAGTATAAACTGACTTATGCGATCGCTATAGTTTTAGTAATTGCCATGAAAGATTTTTATCTAGAGTCGCGATCGCACTTTTATCCTGTCTCTGCTTATGACTATTTGCTAGTTTTAGTTACGGCTTTGATAGTCAAACTTTATCCCCTGAAAAAACATCAAATCCAGCTAGTTTATTTGGCTTTAAGCTTTAGCCCTACACTTGTTTTTGTTAGCAATTTTGTCAATATCAATTTTGATTTAAGAAATAGTTGGGGATTTGGCAATGCCAATGAAATAGGACTTTATTGTTCGATTTGTATTCCTCTTATTTTATGCAAATTAATTGAATTGATCGTCAGATTATGTAGTTTTAGTTTACAAACAAAATTCAAAAAATTAATTGATTTTATTTTATTAACTGCGCTGACTTTTTCATTGTTAGCCTGTTTGCTGATGCTTATTTCTTCTGGTTCTAGAAGTTCTTAATACACAAGCTTTTTAATTGTATTGATAATAGTATACTTAAATATTGGACAGTGGCTAAAGAAAAAAAATAGTTATAAGTTTAAAGGTGATAAAAATAATTTTGTATTTTTATATATAGCTATATTTTTAGGAATTTATGTTTCTATCTACAAATTTGTTTTAGCTAATTTTGTTTTTTTGAATAGGTTTATTGATTTAAGAAACAGCACTAATTTATATCGAATTTATATATATAAATGTTATTGGAAATTAGGTCTAGCAAAACCTTGGTGGGGATGGGGAATAGATAAAACTTCAGCCTTGTGTGAGAAAAAACTTGGAGCTAGATATGGAGGGGTAAATCATGCTCATAATTTTGTTTTACAGTTGTTTGCCGACAACGGCGCAATTATAACGATATTATGCTTGATTAGTATTGCTTATTTTATTTTGATACCCACTATAAATTTAATAATTAATTACAGCCTATTCTATAATTCTCTTACTACTCTGGGTATTTATTTGTCATCTTCGAGTATTTTAATTGTTAGCCTATTTCAATCTTCTTTTTATCATTACCCTTTATTTCCTCTCTGGCTGGGCTTGTTGTGGGGAATACAATTTTCCCAAGATGTTTCTTTATGAAAATAATATCGATTGTGCTTTCCCAAATAACAAATAATTAGTTTTTTATTCCTGTAGATCCTATTCCTTGAATAAACTGTTTTTGACCAATTAAAAATATAACTAAAACAGGAATTGTGGCGATGATCACCGCTGCCATTAGTAGCGACCAATCATTAGTAAATTGTTCTTGGAATTCGGATAGAGCCAACTGAACTGTTCGTAATTCAGGACGAGTAGTAAAGACTAGTGGTTTAAACAAATCATTCCATTCTCCGATAAAAGTAAACAGGAATAAAGTAATTAAAGCTGGACGAGAAAGAGGCAACATGATTTTGAGCAAAATTTGCCAACGGTTAGCCCCATCAAGGGCTGCTGCTTCTTCTAATTCTATAGGAATACTTGCAAAATACTGGCGCATCAGAAATATGCCAAAACCATTGGCTGCGGTAGGTAAAATTAAAGACCAATAGGTATTAATCAAATGAGCATATTTTAAGATAATAAATATAGGAATAACTAGTAATTGAAACGGAATCACTAACGTCGCTAAAATCAATAGCAAGATCCCTTGCTTTCCTTTAAAATCTAATCTTGATAAAGCATATCCACACAAGGCAGAAGTTATTATTTGTAGTGCAGTCACGCTTAATGCGACCAAAGTAGAATTAGCAAAAGCTGATAAGAAGTTACCTCGTTGCCAAGCCGCTTGATAATTTGTCAAAGTAAAAGAATTATCTGTAGTTGTAAAAGAGCTTTGTAGAACAACTATTAAGGGAAATAAAATTATAATTGACCCTAAAATCAAAGTAATTAATGTTAAAAGCTTGCCAATAGAAAGGCTTGTCATATATTGTCGCGATCGCTTGTTCATTGATAATCGAAAAATATAATTAATTGTTCCTAATTTTATTGAAAAAATCAAAAAGTACTCGCATTATCTATTTAGCTGTAGAAACAGCCACAAAATACAGATGACCATATTTATTCTGCCTTAGTGTGAGTTAAAAAATTGCTAGAACATTCAGTACCAAGTCGCCAACTCGTCCGAGGGAGAATTGTCAGCCATTATAATAGGTTCGTTTTGAATCCTTAATCGTGTAATACTAATCCTTATAGATAAATTCCCCGTTTGAATTACTCAAAGGGAACATTTTATTGAGAAAAATTTATAGTAAAAAATGAGCAAAAAACGAGTACTATCGGGAATCCAAACCACAGGCAACTTACACTTAGGCAATTATTTAGGTGCAATCCGCAACTGGGTAGACATACAGCAGGATTACGATAACTATTTCTTTTTTGCCGACCTTCATGCTATCACTGTACCCCACGACCCAAAAGTTTTGGCTGAAAATACATTCAAGCTAGCAGCAGTATATTTAGCTTGTGGTATCGACTTAGAATGCTCTACTATTTTTGTTCAGTCTCACGTCTCCGCCCACAGTGAGTTAACTTGGTTGTTTAACTGCATTACTCCCCTCAACTGGTTAGAAAGAATGATCCAGTTTAAGGAAAAAGCCGTAAAACAAGGAGAAAACGTGGGGGTAGGACTACTAGACTATCCTGTCCTAATGGCGGCGGATATCCTACTTTATGATGCGGATGTTGTGCCCGTTGGGGAAGATCAAAAACAACATTTGGAGTTGACTAGAGATATTGCAGCGAGGGTTAATGATAAATTTGGCAAGAAAAAGCAGCCTGTTTTAAAAGTACCCGAACCCATGATTAGGAAAGAAGGTGCTAGGGTAATGAGTCTGACAGATGGAACAAAAAAAATGTCTAAATCCGATCCTTCTGAGTTAAGCCGTATCGATTTGTTAGATCCTCCTGAAGCTATCAAAAGGAAAATTAAAAAATGCAAAACCGATCCTGTCAAAGGACTAGTTTTTGACGACCCAGAACGTCCAGAATGCCATAATTTACTCAGCCTCTATCAAATTTTGGGCAACAAAACCAAAGAAGAGGTGGCAGTAGAATGCCAAGATATGGGTTGGGGACAGTTTAAACCCTTACTTACCGAAACTGCGATCGCAGCTCTTGAACCAATTCAAAATAAGTATAACGAACTGATGAGCGATCGCAATTATCTTGATAAAGTGCTAAGAGATGGTGCAGAAAAAGCTAGCATAACTGCTAACCAAACTTTAACCAGGGTCAAAGACTCTCTGGGATTTTTGCCTCCTTTATAAGTCGGGGAAGCAGAGAATTGGAGAAGGAGAAATTAAATTGATGTTAAATGCTAAATGCTAAATGAAATGAATAATCTTCGACAAGCAGTAATTAACAAAGAATTTTTGATTACCGCCGAAGTCGCTCCTCCGAAGGGAGGAAACCCCGCCAGAATGCTGGAAGTGGCAGAGAAACTAAAAGGTAGAGTTCATGCAGTCAATGTAACCGATGGTAGTCGTGCAGTACTGAGAATGTCCTCTGTGGCTGCTTCAGTGATTCTTCTACACCATGGTATTGAGCCAGTATGTCAGGTAGCCTGTCGCGATCGCAACTGTATTGGTTTACAAGCAGATTTGATGGGTGCCTATGCTCTGGGTATTCGCAATGTTCTAGCACTGACTGGCGATCCTGTAAAAGCAGGAGACCATAAAAAGTCGAGAGCCGTATTTGAACTTGAGTCGGTAAGATTGCTTAAATTAATCGATAAACTCAACCATGGTATTGATTTTAATGACAAAGCGATGCCAGATGAAGCCCTAAATTTATTTCCTGGGGCGGCTGTCGATCCGCAGTTAAAAAGTTGGTCTGGTTTACAAAAAAGATTTGAGAAAAAATTGGAGGCTGGGGCGCAATTTTTTCAAAGTCAAATGATCACTGACTTTGATAAGCTAGATAAGTTTATGAATCAAATTGCCTCTGTTAGTGATAAACCAATTTTGGCAGGTATTTTTCTCTTGAAGTCAGCCAAAAACGCCAAATTTATCAATAATTATGTTCCAGGGGTGAACATTCCCGATTCTATTATTCAACGTTTAGCCGATGCCGAAAAACCTCTAGAAGAAGGGGTGAAAATTGCCGCCGAACAGGTCAAGCTAGCCCAAACAATGTGCCAAGGAGTTCACTTGATGGCAGTAAAACGAGAAGATCTAATTCCCGATATTCTCGACCTTGCAGGAATCAAATCCCTTACGCCTTGATTTTAATTCTAATTTCAAATATGCAAGTATTTAAAGACAAAAAGTAATAAATAAGCTACATCAAAAGCGATCGCCTGTAAATCCCCTGAATATTAAGAAATAAGCCAAAAGATAGTTTGAAAATAAACCAAAAGAGTATATAAAGAAAAGGCACAACAACAGCCTTGCTGTTTCTATTAAATAAGCCTAGATTTATTCAAGTATGACTCATGTTTATCGAGTTCAGCAGCAGTATCATCCCTTGGTGGCTCTAGGATATATTATTGGACCAGTTCTAATTATGGCTAGCCACATAGGAGCATTGGTTTTGTTTTTCACAGGATTAAGTTGGAATGCTTTTTTTTGGGGTTTTTTGATTTATGAGATTAGAGCAATTAGTATTACAACCATTTATCATCGATTGCTTATTCACAAAGCTTTTAAGACACCACCCTTAGTAAAATGGATTGGTTGCTTTGTTGCTAGCTCTGCTGGACAAATGGGTCCTAGTTGGTGGAAAGGGCATCATCTTGAAGGACATCATCAGGTTTCAGACTTGCCAGGAGATAGCCACTCTCCCAACTATCCGTTTACAGGATTTAAAGGATTTTTTTGGTCGCAAATTGGCTGGTTTTGCTCCAAAACTTTTATCCCCAATAGATTGCCCTCTGATGTAGAATTAGATCCAGTTCTTAAAGTGATCGATCGCTTCCATTTTGTACCCGTACTGCTTTTAGGTTCGCTGTTTTACTTCTTTGGTGGATTAGAGTTCCTTGGAGCTTTTTGCTTGAGTACGGCTCTGCTGTTTCACACGACTTCTTCCGTAAATTCTTTAACTCATATATTTGGTTCGCAACCATTTATTTCTTCAGACAATAGCCGTAACAATTGGTTTGTCGCAATTATTGCTTTAGGGGAAGGATGGCACAATTTGCATCACGCCGTAGAATGGTCTGCACGTCATGGCTACACTATTGAAAACGGAGAAGTAAAGCTCCTTCCCGATCCTACCTATTGGACGATTAAGCTGCTTGAAAAACTTAACTTAGCTTCTAATGTTAAACTTCCTACAAATGAATATTTATTAGCTAAAGCCAATCAAGATCATCCTGGTTTTCATTAATAATTTTGGCGTTGCACAATTGAAAGATGATTTATGCAGTTATTACTTTCTACTTAATTATAAAAAGCTTAGAGCTACGAAGAGTAACATTAAATATGTCATCCTTTAAATCAGCAACGCCTATAGCGAAAAATAGTTTATTCTTCGCTACCGCCAACTGCAATTCCTGAATTGTATATTTGAGCATTGGTTAAGTTCAAATCAACCATTGATGCACCTCTGACATCTGCATCAATCAAAGTAGCCGCGGTAAAATCAACGTAATTTAAATTAGAGTGATTTAGGCTGGCGTTAGTCAAAAAAGCAGAATTTAAGATTGCTCCTTTTAGACTTGCTCCAGTCAGATCTGCTCCTTCTAAGTTAGCCCCCGTAAGGTCAGCTCCTTCCAAATTAGCCTGCCGCAAGTCCGATCCAATAAGATGGGCATTACGTAAGTTTGCACCTGAAAGATCGCACCCTTTACATTCCCCTGTATTGATTAGCTGCTGTATATCTTCAGGTTTTGCTGCTGTGGCTGGAGTGGCTATAATAACAGCCCAAAATCCTAAGATGGTGATAATTTTAGATTTCATGTTGCCTTTCCTCTGTTGTTAGTCAAACTGAGGAGATTTGTTAATTTATGCTTATATTTCCTTACATACTATATAAGCTTATCTTTTTATGAAATCCAACTGTCTTAAGTAGTATTTCCGTAAAAATTCAATTAGACTTTACAAATTTGTAGCATTTTTAGTTTTTGCAAGGTTACAAAAAACCTCCATTCTAAAAAGATTTCTAAAACGAAGGCAAAGGCATCTAGACCAACCTTAAGTTTGGAGTAAAATACAAATTTGATATTTATCCTGCAACCTGTGAAATGCCAGTTAAAATCTCTCCCAAGTCTGATGCTGAGGATTCATTTATAGGTTGAGAAGAGGGAGTTTCTGAAGTAAAAATGGGTTCGACATAAAAAGCAATTCCACCATTACTCTCTAGCTGATAATTAGGTAAATTTTCAATCACACTATCTCTTTCTACAGTTGAAGAAGTATAGAAATGAGCATCAATCTCAGAATTATAAAAACGGAATACAGGAGTTGTATTTTCTATCTGTTGGGTATATCCATAATAAGCAATGCCCTCTGATTCATAATTAGGTAAATTAGTTTCAATGGATTCTCTTTCGGCTTCAGAAATAGTGTAAATTCTAACTCCCGTATCTGTATTGAGGAAGCGATAAATAGGTGCAACACCAGTTAAAGAATCATTAGCAGGAGCAGAATTATAAGGCGTACCTTCTAACACATAATCGGGTTGAGTCTCTAAAATTTCGTCTCTTTCTTCTTCATCAGCAGTATAAAAATGGACTCCAGTATCAGGAATAAAAAAGCGATATACAGGATCTCCTTCTAAGTCATCAGGCTCATCAACTTGATCTGGATTATCTTGAGGGGGAGTATCAGGATTATTACTAATACCTTCTCCATTCAAAAGAAATTCATAAGCACCAAGATCGACAGTATTATTAGAGATTCGAGAATTACCAACCAAATCAGTATCTATATCTGCCACCGCAGCATTATTCCCCACATCGATAGCAGGAGAATCGGGCTGCAAACCGTAATTATTATTGGCAGGATCGACAAATAAAGGTGCAGCATCAATAATGTTCTCTCCCGCACCACTAAAGCCACCTTGCACCAAACTATCATTGATAGTTATTTGGTTATCTTCCACTACAATGGCATCTCCACTCCCTGTGGGATTTTGCCCGATAATGCTGTTAGTAATATTAACCCCGTCGCCACCATTAATAAAGGTTGAGTTAATCACCCCCGCGCTATCGGCTTGGTTTTCGACAAAAGTACTATTAGTAATATCAAAACCCAGCTCGGGATTATTCCTCAAATCATTACCTATCGCCCCACCAATATCCGCTCGATTGTTGATAAACAAACCGTTGGTAACTTCTCCTGACGAACCCCAAGTATATAACCCTCCACCAATACCGTCGGTGTTGTTATTAAAAAAAGCCACATTGTCGAGATTGACTTGAGAAGACTGCAAATAAGCCCCGCCACCTCCATTGATAGCAAAATTGTTGGCGATAATTAAATTTCTTAGTTCGGCATTACCTTCGCTGCCAGCATAGATACCACCACCATAAGTGCGAACAACATCAGCCTGTCCATCCACAATGGTAAAGCCGTCAAAAATGGTAAAGAAAGAAGTATCATCAACAGTAACGACTTGATAGCTGTTGTCAGAGCGATCGCCAGGAGCACCAATATTACCACTAAGGGTGACTTGATTGTTAACCCAATCTCGTTGAGATAGTTCGGTTTCACCTCCTGCAAAGCCGCCATAGACTTCGATTCCATTTTTAATCACAAAAGAGAGATCGCGATCGCCATCATCGGTAGGGTAATATGTCCCTTGGGCTACCCAAATTTGGTCTTCGGCTTGGGAGGCTTTTAGGGCTGATTGTAAATCGGTGTAGGCATTATCCCAAGATGTCCCATCATTATTGCCTGTCGCATTTTGGTTGACATAAATAATTCCTCCTGGGTTACTTATGTTGATGCCTTCTTCCTCTTGGATAAATATCGTTGCGCCATTTTCGGTTATGGCTTCTACTTCATAAGCACCAAGATCGACAGTATTATTAGAGATTCGAGAATTACCCACTAGATCGGTGTTAACATCTTCAACAACAGAGTTATTCCCCACATCGATAGCAGGAGAATCGGGCTGCAAACCGTAATTATTATTGGCAGGATCGACAAATAAAGGTGCAGCATCAATAATGTTCTCTCCCGCACCACTAAAGCCACCTTGCACCAAACTATCATTGATAGTTATTTGGTTATCTTCCACTACAATGGCATCTCCACTCCCTGTGGGATTTTGCCCGATAATGCTGTTAGTAATATTAACCCCGTCGCCACCATTAATAAAGGTTGAGTTAATCACCCCCGCGCTATCGGCTTGGTTTTCGACAAAAGTACTATTAGTAATATCAAAACCCAGCTCGGGATTATTCCTCAAATCATTACCTATCGCCCCACCAATATCCGCTCGATTGTTGATAAACAAACCGTTGGTAACTTCTCCTGACGAACCCCAAGTATATAACCCTCCACCAATACCGTCGGTGTTGTTATTAAAAAAAGCCACATTGTCGAGATTGACTTGAGAAGACTGCAAATAAGCCCCGCCACCTCCATTGATAGCAAAATTGTTGGCGATAATTAAATTTCTTAGTTCGGCATTACCTTCGCTGCCAGCATAGATACCACCACCATAAGTGCGAACAACATCAGCCTGTCCATCCACAATGGTAAAGCCGTCAAAAATGGTAAAGAAAGAAGTATCATCAACAGTAACGACTTGATAGCTGTTGTCAGAGCGATCGCCAGGAGCACCAATATTACCACTAAGGGTGACTTGATTGTTAACCCAATCTCGTTGAGATAGTTCGGTTTCACCTCCTGCAAAGCCGCCATAGACTTCGATTCCATTTTTAATCACAAAAGAGAGATCGCGATCGCCATCATCGGTAGGGTAATATGTCCCTTGGGCTACCCAAATTTGGTCTTCGGCTTGGGAGGCTTTTAGGGCTGATTGTAAATCGGTGTAGGCATTATCCCAAGATGTCCCATCATTATTGCCTGTCGCATTTTGGTTGACATAAATAATTCCTCCTGGGTTACTTATGTTGATGCCATTTTCTTCATTCATAGTTGCAAATTTTTTGGTTGAGATAGGTTAATAAAAATAATTTTGTGACGCTATCCAAGTAGAAATAGCCCCTATACGTTTTAGGTTGAATGTTAATGATTTATGCTGCGATCGCAAATCAAATATTTAGCATTTGTTATCTATGGATACAAAAGTAAAACATTTTAGAATTATTATTTGTTTATTTATTAGAAGACATAATTCAACTGAAAATTTTAACAATCAAAGTTTATAAATATGTCAACCTAATTAAACTTATAACGTCAAATAACAATCCTTTATTCCTCTGTTTTTCTATTTCTTTGAGTCTACTTATCAGTTTGGTGTTTGATTACAGTGGAACTACTTATCGCCCAAATTAAAATATTTTGAACTAAAAGCTAAAGACGAATAGCTTTTTTGGGTAACAAAGAGCAAATGTTATTAAATGTAGATAAAGGAGATACCGTAATAGGGTGCAAGAAACTATACAATGAAACGCTAGCAGTATAAGTTAGGCAAAAGACAGAGTAATTATGCCCCGTCGCAACGATCTCCACAAAATCTTACTTCTAGGTTCGGGTCCCATTGTCATTGGGCAAGCTTGTGAATTTGACTATTCTGGCACGCAAGCCTGTAAAGCATTGCGAGAGGAAGGATATGAGGTGGTTTTGGTTAATTCCAATCCTGCTTCGATTATGACCGATCCTGAAATGGCAAATCGTACCTATATTGAACCTTTAACTCCTGACATGGTAGAAAAGGTAATTGCCAAAGAAAAGCCTGATGCTCTTTTGCCAACAATGGGAGGACAAACAGCCTTAAACGTAGCCGTATCCCTGGCTAAAAGTGGAGTATTGGATAAATATGGCGTTGAACTAATTGGGGCAAAATTACCTGCGATTGAGAAGGCTGAAGATCGGCTATTGTTCAAAAAGGCGATGGAAAAGATTGGCGTACCCATGTGTCCTTCTGGTATTGCTAATAATTTGGCAGAGGCGAAAGAAATTGCCAAAGAAATTGGTAGCTACCCGCTGATTATTCGCCCTGCATTTACCTTGGGAGGAACAGGTGGCGGTATTGCCTATAACCAAGAGGAATACGAGCAAATTTCCGCATCTGGTATTGATGCTTCCCCTGTAAATCAGATTTTGGTTGATAAGTCTTTATTGGGTTGGAAAGAATATGAGCTTGGTGTGATGCGAGACGTGGCTGATAATGTAGTGATTATCTGTTCCATTGAAAATATCGATCCAATGGGAATACATACAGGAGATTCGATTACTGTTGCCCCTGCTCAAACTCTCACAGATAAAGAATATCAGCGTTTAAGAGATTATTCTTTAGCAATTATTAGGGAAATTGGAGTAGAAACTGGTGGTTCTAATATTCAGTTTGCCATCAATCCCATTAATGGAGAAGTAATTGTAATTGAGATGAACCCCCGCGTATCTCGATCTTCAGCATTGGCTTCTAAAGCGACTGGTTTTCCCATCGCCAAATTTGCGGCGAAATTAGCGATAGGCTATAGCTTAGACGAAATATCTAATGATATTACTCAAAAAACCCCTGCATCCTTTGAGCCGACGATCGATTATGTAGTCACCAAAATTCCCCGCTTTGCCTTTGAGAAATTCCCTGGCACAAAGCCTATCCTAACTACTCAGATGAAGTCTGTAGGGGAAGCAATGGCAATTGGCAGGACTTTTAATGAATCCTTTCAAAAAGCTCTGAGATCTTTAGAAATTGGTCGTTATGGCTTTGGTTGCGATCGCACTGAAACCCTCCCTTCAATTTCTCAATTACGCTCTAGTTTGCGGACTCCCAATCCAGAAAGGATTTTTAGTGTCTACCAGGCTTTAAGACTGGGAATGACTCCTGAAGAAATTTTTGAACTTACGGCAATTGATATTTGGTTTCTCGATAAAATGCAGGAATTGTTGGCGACAGAGAAGTTTTTGGTCAAGACTTCTTTAGCTCAAATTTCGGCTCCACAGATGCGGTATATTAAGCAACAAGGATTTAGCGATCGCCAAATTGCCTTTGCCACCAAAAAAACTGAAGATGAAGTACGAGCATTTCGTAAGGATTTAGGAATTTTACCTGTCTATAAATTGGTAGATACCTGTGCTGCGGAGTTTGAAGCTTTTACTCCCTATTATTACTCCACCTACGAAGAGGGAGAATCAGAAATTACACCTTCGGATAAATCAAAGGTAATGATCCTTGGTGGAGGTCCAAACCGCATTGGGCAGGGGATTGAATTTGACTACTGCTGTTGTCATGCAGCCTTTTCTCTTAGTAAAGCAGGATATGAAACTATCATGGTAAATTCCAATCCTGAAACCGTATCTACGGATTATGATACCAGCGATCGCCTTTACTTTGAGCCGTTAACCAAAGAAGATGTTTTAAATATTATTGAAGCGGAAAACCCCGCAGGAATAATTGTTCAGTTTGGCGGACAGACTCCGTTGAAATTAGCCGTACCTTTACAGGAATATTTGGTAAGGGCGAATCAACCTTCCCCCCTACAGACTAAAATTTGGGGTACATCTCCCGATTCAATTGATGCAGCCGAAGATAGAGAGAGATTCGAGCAAATATTGCGCGAATTAGAGATTACTCAGCCGCCTAATGGTCTAGCTCGAAGTTATGAAGAATCTTTGAATATTGCTAACCGTATCTCCTACCCTGTAGTAGTTCGTCCTTCCTATGTATTGGGAGGAAGGGCAATGGAAATTGTTTACTCTGATGCGGATCTAAAACACTACATGACCTATGCAGTGCAGGTCGAACCAGACCATCCCATCTTGATTGACAAGTTCCTAGAAAATGCGATTGAGGTGGATGTAGATGCTCTTTGTGACACCACAGGAAAAGTTGTCATTGGAGGCATTATGGAACACATCGAGCAGGCAGGGATACATTCAGGAGATTCCGCATGTTCCATTCCCTACAACTCCTTGCCCGAAACTGCGATCGCAACTATCCGCGACTGGACAGATAAATTAGCCAAGGCGTTAAAAGTTGTGGGATTGATGAACATTCAATACGCAGTCCAGGGAGAACAGGTATTTATCATTGAAGCCAATCCCCGCGCTTCCCGCACCGTTCCCTACGTTTCTAAAGCAACAGGTGTTCCCTTGGCAAAAGTGGCATCCTTAGTTATGTCTGGTAAAAGTTTAGAGTCTTTGGGAGTAGAACAAGAAACCATACCCAAACATATTGCTGTAAAAGAAGCAGTTTTGCACTTTAATAAGTTTCCCAGTACTGATACTCTACTAGGCCCCGAATTGCGCTCAACAGGAGAAGTAATGGGTATCGATACCGACTTTGGTAAAGCCTTTGCTAAAGCTGAAATTGGTGCGGGAGTCGATCTAGCCTTATCTGGTACGGTGTTTGTCTCCATGAACGAACGAGATAAAAAAGCGATCGTTCCTGTAGTTCAAGATTTTATCGATCTTGGCTTTAAAATTGTCGCTACTTCAGGGACACAAAAGTCATTGCAAGCAGATGGTATTCAAGATGTAGATTTGGTTCTCAAACTTCATGAAGGTCGTCCCCATGTAGTAGATTCGATTAAAAATAATCAGATTCAATTGATTATTAATACCCCCACGGGAGAAGAATCTCAAACTGATGCTCAATTAATCCGCAGAATGGCATTGGATTACAAGCTACCCATTATTACTACCATTGCAGGAGCCAAAGCAACCGCAGCAGCAATTCGTTCTTTGCAATCCGAACCATTGGAAGTTAAAGCATTGCAAGAATATCTTAGTTAATTCAATAATAAATAATTAAGTAATTAACAATATAGAGTGGATTTGCTATCTGCTCTTTTTTTGTTTTGATATATTTGACTTATTTTCCAGCAAAAATATTTCATTATGGGCAATCAATTTTATTTCAAGTGCTTGATGGCTGTGGCAATTGCCATTCCTGGCTTGGGTTTACAGCCCAGTGCTAATGCTCAAGTCCAGTCAAATATATCGGCTGAATCTACAATCAACTTTAAAGATCGCCTATCTTCCCCCTGGTCGAAGGCAGGGTTGATTCATACTTTAAAATCAAAATCTTCCATTAACGCCATTGAATTTAGTCCTGATGGCAAAATACTGGCTAGTGTTGAATCTAATCAAATTATCTTATGGGATACAGAACAAGGAGAAATAAGCCGTATTTTACCTGGTCACTAC
>CAKZYI010000018.1 GCA_937884735.1 uncultured Pleurocapsa sp. | reverse complement strand
GTAGGTTTCCCTAAACTTATCTAGACCGCGAATTAACTTTTTCACTCTTTTTTATAATCAGAATTTCAAACCACAAATACTATTATCGGACAAAAGCAGTTAAAGATTAAGCAGATCTTAAAATAATTTGGGTAATAAAACTTCACTATTGGTTATACCGACTATTTAAAATACTCATCTTCTTTTTGATTAGAGGGTTATGTTGCCTTTGCTAAATACATTGGGCAGTCAGCTAGAGTTCATTTTACTACTGCATAAATGAACTTTAGCTGACATAACCAAATATAGAAATTGATATATCCAGCTATAGCTATTTTTTTTGACCTATGATGTTAGTAAGACATACAAAAACACTACCAAGTTTAGGACATAATGTAATGAATAAGCTGATCCGTTCATTATTACTACAATCGCCCAAAACTTACGATTTAATTCATAGTATAAAAAATAAGCATTTCGTTAATTTTTATTTAAAAAAGGTACACGAGCCTGATTTCAATGCCTTTAAATTGATTTGTCAAAATCGCCCTCAGACTTTTATTGATATTGGTGCCAATGTAGGAATGTCTGCTCTTTCCTTCTTTACCTTAAAATCTAATGCAAAAGTAATATCTTTTGAGCCAAATCCCATTAATTATTCTTATCTAGATAAACTAGCGGCTAGATTTGATGATTTTCGATATTTTCCAGTAGGGATGGGTGATGAACCAGGAACTCTTGATTTTTATTATCCTATATACAACGGGAAAGTCATGACTGCTTTGGGGTCATGCGATCGCGAAAAAGCTAAAAGTTGGCTAAATAGCGATACTATCTACTTTTTTGACGAAAATAAATTAGAAATAGCCAAAATCAGTATTGATATTAAAACTCTTGATAGTTTTGAACTAGAGCCAGAATTTATCAAAATAGATGTGGAAGGATTTGAGTACCAAGTGCTATTGGGTGGAGAAAAGACAATTAATACCCATCGCCCCATTCTACTGATAGAAGGTATTGCCGAAGGCGATCGTGTTCATCAGCTACTTCAATCTTGGAATTACAATATTTATAAGTTTGCCAATAATCAATTTCACTTAGATAAATTTGATTGCGCCAATAACTTTTTAGTTCCTAGGGAAAAAACAAGTTTGATCGAACCCTACCTTGGGGTTAAAACAGCTCAATCTTTGGAAGCTATTTACTAAATAACTTTTCCTATTGATTTCTCAAAACTTGATAATGAAGAAAAAGTTCTGCTTCAACCTGTTTGACCTCTAGTAATTTGAGTTTTTTGCCTTCTGATTGCAAAAATCCTTTACCCCCAACAGGAGTTGGAGCAGTTTTGCCCCCAAATATAACTGGGCAAACCGTCAACCACAGTTCGTCAATAAGATTCATTGCCATTAGCGATGCAATTAATTCTCCTCCACCTAAAATAGCTAATCGATTCAAGCCCAATTGTTGTAATTGCTCAAAAGCAACTATCCAGTCAATAGAAGCATTATTCTCCTTAATACTAGTGATTAGAATACGCTCAAACTCTGGCAGATTTCGCCACAATTTTGCACCATCAGGAATGGTTAACAACCATCGAGGTACTGTTTGTTGAAAAAATCGCCATGCAGGATTGAGATTGCCCGACTTAGAAACTACAATCTGAACTGGCTGTGGAGATTGCGATCGCTTTTTCCTCTCTTCCAGCAGTTGAGGATCGGATACAGGTAAAGTAGTACCATAAGCTCTCAAAGTATTTGCACCAAAAATAACTCCGTCTACCAAAGACACTTGTCTTTCTAAATGGAGCTTGTCGTTATGAGAACCAAAACGAGCAGCCGAACTTTGATAATCAGCAATTTTACCGTCGGCAGTCATAGCTACAATAGCAGTAGTGTGTAATCGATTATTTATGATTTTTGTTTTTGGGAGCAATTTTTTGACCTGTGTGAATGGCAAATATTGTCTGAGTGGATATGATTAAAATACGACAATCGAGACATAGTGTAATCTTGCGCTTGGATCTTTTCTTATGACACCAGGTCAATCTTCTTTTAGACGTATATTACTTTCACGCATTCTTCTAGTTAGCGTGCCAATTTTGCTGATTGGAGTTTATGTAACCTACAGAAAGGCTCGTTCGGCTTTTTTGGAGACTGCTAGGCAAAATTTGACCGAAAGTGCAGTCAGAAAAGGAGATTTACTCAAGCATTCAATTGAAGCTTTACGTAATAATTTGGCCAGTGCTAGTGATGGCGCAATTTACAATTCGGATACCCTAGAACCCGATCTATTGATTTCTCAACTAGAAGAAGTTCTCCCCGCAGATATTTTGTGCGCTCAACTTACAGATCTCAATAGCAATGAAGTTATTGGTACAACTTGTCAAGAGTCTACCGAATTAGAAAGCAGTACTTGGCAGAAAAAGAAACAAAGAATTTTTACAACTGCTGCGGAAATCAATGTCAAACTACTATTGCCTTCAACTTCCTTGGTAAGGGATTCGGAAGACTCAAGCGAAAATCCTCTACGCAGACAACTAAAGCTATGGCTTACTGCTCCAGTGTATGATCGCAAAGGGGATCTTCAATATGCTTTGAGTGTTAAATCCGCTATCCTAACACAAGAAATTATTGAGCCAGGATCTTTGGAAGGTTATCCTGTAGTTATCGATCAAGATGGAACAATTTTGGCTCATCCTTTCGTGCAAAGGGTGGGACGCAACATCAAACAAATGCCCGATGCACAAAGATTAGGTAATTTACTTGATAATGCGATCTCTGATAAACCCGACTTCTTGCATTTATTTTATTTAGAAACTGATGGAGTTGAGTTAGTTGCTGGATATAGTTCTCTTCCTTCTCCTGTCACTCAAGGCGATGGTGAAATATGGATTATCTTGGCAGTAAGTCCCCTAGATGCCGCTCTTGAACCCCTAAAAGACATCCGCCAGGCTTTAGTGGGCATGACTTTAGGACTAATTGCTGCAAGTTCTTTAGTGACTCTTTATCTGTCTCGCGAATTAGCTCGTCCCCTAGAACAAATTAGAGACTATTCTTTGAGAGAAGAGAGTTTACATGGTAGCAACGACACATCCAATAGCATAGTTTCTCAACGTCTTCCTGAAAATTTCCATATTAGAGAATTTAATCAGCTATCGGTGGCTCTATTTGATATGGTGTGCCGACTAAGAGCTTGGGGAGATGAAATTGTTTCTGCATGGAAAGAAGCCCAAGCTGCTAACAAATTAAAAAGTGAGTTTTTAGCAACTACCTCTCACGAACTTAGAACTCCCCTCAATGGAATTATTAACTGTATTCGCATTGTCAAAGATGGCTATTGTGACAATAAAGAAGAAGAAAAAGAATTTCTACAGCAAGCAGATGATGCTGCAATTCACTTATTAGGAATTATTAATGATGTTTTGGATATTTCTAAAATTGAAGCAGGTAAATTATCCGTAAATATTGACAAAGTTGATCTCAAGAAGATATTAAACGAAGTAATCGACATACATCTTGTATCTATTCAACACAAACAATTACATTTAGAGACTCCTTTATGGCAAGAAAGTGTGAATGTTTTGGCAGATGCAGCTAAGTTGAAACAAGTGTTAATCAATATAGTGAGTAATGCAGTCAAATTTACCGATCAAGGTACAGTATCAGTCCGTGTTACCACGAAAGCTAAAGCTCAGAGCTTAAAAACAGACGACTATCAATATTTATCCGAATCAAAAATTCATCACAGCAATTTGCAAACATTGTCTAGCAATGATTTTTATCGGAGCGATCTTTTAGAAGTAAAAAATAATGATTTGTCTTCTAGCGATCTACAAAATTTATCGAGCGAACAGCCAGATTTAGACAATTTAGAAGTAGAAATTATTGTGGAAGATACAGGCATTGGTATTGAAAAAAGCCAACAAGATAAATTATTTAATCCTTTTGTGATGGTAGATGGGTCAACAACCAGAAAATTTGGTGGCACGGGATTAGGTTTAGCCATTTCTCGCAATTTAATTGAGTTAATGAATGGAACTATATCTTTGTATAGTGCAGGAGAAAACAAAGGAACAACAGTTAAAATATCCTTGCCCTTGGCAAAAGCTACAGTTAATAGTTGACAGATAACAATCAAATAATACCAAGATTTACCAACGCCCAAATAACTAATAGCTAAAAATAATCCAGTCTCCATCAACCTCACCGATCGCACCACCTGGTAGTGTAGAAGTACGGCTTTTATTGGGGGCGGTAACTAGCTCTACTACTGTCTCAATTTGCTCAAAATTAGCTTGTTTAGACATTACCTTTGGTAAAAACTGTCGAATAGCCCGACGTTGTATAGCAAGGGGCGCATCACGTAAAATTGGTCGGTTTAATTGATTTTTTTCTTGAGCCTTTTCCAATAGCTCTTGAGCAATCGCCTCAAGAAATTCAACATCGCCTTTTAACAATTCTGCTGTTTGAGCAAGAGCGTTTTCTACTTTAGGATTAAAGTTATTCTGTAAATAAGGAATTAAATCACCGCGGATTCGATTGCGCGCATACTTCTTGTCTTCATTGACCGTATCAAACCATATAGGCAAATCAAACTGATGGCAGAATTCTAGAGTTTCTTGGCGATATATATTTAAAATTGGGCGAACTAAATCTATTTCTTGATTTAAAGACCGCTTCCAACTCAATGCGCTTAATCCATCTCCTCCTGCACCACGAATCAAATTATATAAAAAAGTTTCTGCGCGATCGCTTTTAGTATGTCCTGTAACGATGCAATCAAAGTTTTGCTCTTGAGCAATTTCTATCAAAGCCTGATAACGCCATTTCCTGGCTGCGGCTTCGGTTTCTTTGAGAGCTTGTGCCACTTTTAGATAAAATGGCAATTGCCAGGAAGTTGCCACTTCTGATACTCGTTCGGCAATTCCTTCGTCTGTTGACCATTGATGATCGCAATGGGCGATCGCAATTTCCCAGTCCCATTTGAGGCTTAAATCTAATAACAGTTTTCCTAAACAAAGAGAATCTTGTCCTCCTGATACTGCAATTAGAATCTTCGATCCTGCTGGCAAAAGAGATTTTTTTCGTAATGTCTGATGTAATCTACTGTGGAGTGTCGTCCAATAAATTTGAGGCATAATTATTGTGAAATACAAAAAATTTCAATCTGATAAAATTCAGATTTGTACGCTCAATTTAAGCGTTAAAAACATATTTTAAAACAAAATATTCAATTCATTTTATGATGTACTGATGTTAAATAAATTGTTGAGTAGCTATTAATTACTACGTGATTATACTGAAAAAAAGTCGAAATTAGCTGTCTGAGCTAAATCAATATAAAGAAAGCCTTAATATAGGAATGAAGATTTAGTAAAGGAATTTACAATCAAAAAACACATAAGTAATTATATATAAGTAATAACTAGTGCAATCGAATGCTCTCTATTCTTCGATAATTAATTAGTTTTTATTTTTTTATTTATTTATTTATTTACTAACTTTAATATGATTAATATTTTGCTAGTTGACGATCAAAAAATGGTGAGAGAAGCATTAAAAGTAGCCCTAGAACCAGAACAAGATCTAGAAATCGTGGGAACTGCTAGTAATGGTATTGCAGCCATTAAACAAGTAGAACAATTGCAACCAGATGTTGTAGTTATGAATATGGAAATGCCTGGTTTAGACGGAGCAGGTGCAACAGAACAAATTACTAAGAACTTTCCTCAAACTAAAGTTGTAATTTTGACCTCTTACGACAGCGATGAATATGTAACTAAGTCTTTGGCAGTAGGAGCAAAAGGTTATTTATTGAAAGATTCAGGGACTAAAGATATTGCCGAAGCGATCCGCAGCATAAATAAGGGATACACTCAAATCTCTCCAGGATTATTGGAAAAGCTGTTGGTTTACACAGATTCGGGTGTAGTTATAAGTAAACTAAAAGGAACAATACACCGCAAAACGCCAAGTTCATATCAACCCAAACAAAGCAGTTTTAAACCCCAACGTACTATTTCAAGCTTGCAACTCATCTCTCGTCAGCAGCAAGAAGAAATTGGCAAACTACGCAACAATTTGGATAATAGTCAACAAGAACTGCCTAAAATAAAGCAGAGTCTTTCTAATATGACCAGGTCTATATGGTTCATGGGATTGATGTGGTTAATATCCATACCTTTAATCACTCTATGCTTTTTTAAACTTTACAATAAAACAAATGCTATTCAAGCTAGTGTAATTCCTAGTGAAAGAATTGGTTTAAACGGCGAATTTAGTCTTAGTGGCATTGCCGAAAGAGTCGCCAAAGAATTTGAAAAAGACCCCATACTAACCGACATTTCTACTGTGTATGTCGCTCAAGAAGACGATGCCATTATTCTGACAGGAAAAATACCCAACACAGATCTTCTAAGACGAATGGAAAATTTGGCAATGGAAGTGACTGGAGTAGCCAAGGTATATAGCAGCCAGGTTGCGATCGAGCAAAGAGCGCAAAAAGAACTGTTGGGTTCACAAAACTAGATGTTACCAAAGACAAGAGTCCATCTCAAGAAAGTTGTAGAATCAGTTATTGCCTCTCTACATTCTCTTTATGTCTGGATATACTCTACCTGTTTTCGCCTGCGCTAGCGCGATCGCAGCATTGCGCCATCTTCATCAAAACCTTGTAGGTGAAACTGTCACAGTCAATTTAATCAAGCCAGCTCGCATAGTAGATATTGCAATCGAACAGGTAGCTATTATAGATTCTAATACGGCGATCGCCATACCACGCAGCGATCCAGGCGATCACTTGGACATCACCCGCCATACCCCCATTTGGGCTAAGGTAAGCTCAAATGATAATGAATTAGCTAAGGCTATTACCATTCAGGGAGGTGAAGGAATTGGTATTCAAAAAAACAACCAAGATCGAGCCGCTATATATAGTTACGCAGAAAAATTAATCGAAGAGAATCTAGCACCTTTATTAAGTCCTGATGAGAAAATAGTTGTTAGTATCATTTTGCCAGAAGGTAAAAAGCTAGCCAAACGAACTTCTATT
>CAKZYI010000017.1 GCA_937884735.1 uncultured Pleurocapsa sp. | reverse complement strand
TGGGAGTTTTTAGCGCAGGAACAACTGACCAACAATAGCACTCCATATCAATAAACTTAAGCAGTTGAGGATCTTCGATATGTTTGCGGGCAACATCTCCTGCGTTAACTGGTAAATATTTCGCCAAACCCAAACAGGAAAAAGGCTTTTGCAAAAACACCCGCATCAAATAACGAGGCTCTTCTAAAGAAAGCAATTCCATCGAGTTGAGACAGTTAAACACATCCCAACATTCACCATAAAAACCACGAATTCCCTTTTCTTCATGGGGAAAAAGAGCAATTAGTTCTTGCAAAAACTCTTCGTAGTCACGGTGTACCTTTAATTCCAAATCGTATGGTAGATGATAGTGAATCTGCACTGGATCGGGAATAGTTTCAATGGATTGATCCACAGCATTTAGTGCGCGAGTCAGAAGGTTAGTTGTTCCTTTATCCCCAAACCCAAAAATCATCGATGCGCCCACATCAAAGCGATATCCTTCTCTCTCAAAATATCCGCCACTACCACCAGGAATTAGATAACGTTCTAAAACTAATACTTTAGCTCCTTTGGCTGCTAGTTGAGTAGCTGTTACTAAGCCCCCAATACCAGAGCCAATTACTACCACGTCATATGTCGCGGTGGGAGAGATTGTTGCAGTCGCGCTCATAAACAATAAAAGATACAGGAAACTTTAAGTTAATCTACTAAATATTTAGTTTACCGTTAATCATGAACATTCTCGATACCGTCCGATAATTAGACTCAGCAAAATACTTCTTTTCTTTAAGGTTCAATTTTGGCTAGAATTTAGTTATTATCGGCGAATTATGGATATTGAAAGATGACATCAGCTAAGAATGTTTTGGGTGAAGAACTAAAAATTTGCTGTAAATCTCCCATGACGGGGTTTTATCGTACAGGTAAATGTGAAACTGGTTCTCAAGATATGGGAGTGCATATAGTTTGTGCAGAAGTTACTGCCAAATTTTTAAAATTTAGCATAGAAAGAGGAAACGATCTGAGTACTCCTGTTTCTATTTATAATTTTCCTGGTTTAAAACCAGGAGACTGTTGGTGTCTTTGTGCAGCGCGCTGGAAAGAAGCTTTAGAAGCAGGGTTTGCTCCTCCCATTAATCTTGCTGCCACTCACGAAGCAATGCTAAACTACTTTCCCCTAGAGGTTTTGAAAGAGCACTCTGTAGATTTAATTCAAGGAGATGCTTGACTACTCACTGGCATTTTTTGTATTCCTTACTGATATCCAACTAACTCTTCATTGTTCCAGTTAATCGTATCGCCAATATTTTGCCCATCATGATAAGCAGCTAAAATAACCTCGCTAGTTTTTCCCCAAGATATTGTGCCATCAGATGCGATCGCAATTGCTCCTAAATCCCGTTGGCGACTGCGAGACTCTGCCATTGATTTTTCCATCGCCTCAACCAAAGACATCCCATCAGTGACGCGAATTACGACCTTGGCAGCCAGGCATTCTTCCATAATGTCCTCACCTATTCCTGTACAGCTAACCCCAGCAGAAGCATCAGCATAGTTGCCTGCGGGCATTGCTGAATCACTCACTCTGCCAATTCTTTCTAAACCTTTGCCCCCTGTAGATGTTCCTGCGGCTATTTTACCGTTACAGTCAAGAGCGACTACTCCTATAGTGCCTTGGCGAGCCTCATGGACTAGTGCTTGCTCTGCTACTACTCCCGCCATGTCTTTATTGAAGTTCTCATCGCGCTCTTGCATCCACTCCTTAAGACGAATATCTACTAGAGGATCGTAGATAGGAACATTCAATTCTCTGAGTAATTCTGACGCACCATAGTCAGAAAGTACTCGATCTTCTTGTCCCTGCAAAAATTTAGCCAACTCAATGGGATGTTGGACGCGGGAAACATTAATCACTCCACTAAAGCGTTGTTTGGAGCCATCCATTAAGGCTGCGCTCATACGTATTTGTCCATCAGACTGGAGTACAGAACCCGTTCCAGCATTAAAAGTCTGTTGATCTTCTAATAGCTGACATCCTCTAATAACAGCATCGGTAGCACTATTACCAGCAGCAAGTAAAGCGTAAACTTCCTCTACAATCCCATAGAGTGCTTGTCTAACAACTTCTTCTCCTTTCTCGCTTTTGAGATGTCCCCCTGCTCCACCATGAATAATTAATTTGGGCTGTACTTGATTGGCAGACATAGTTTTCTAGTAAATTCAGTTATGATTCTTTATTGACTGATTGTTTGCGACGACGACAACGATCCGAACAATATTTTACGTCATCCCAGCATTTTTCCCACTTTTTACGCCAGGTAAAAGGGCGATCGCATACAGGACATAATTTGGTTGGCAAATCGGATTTCTTGCGCTGACGAGACATGTTTTAAGAGATGAGGAATAAGGAATATAAGCTGGAAAATCTTGGATTTGTATTGTGTCGCCTAATAATTATAAAATTTGGGGACAAGTATATTACAAATTTTTATCTAACGTGGCGATCGCAAATAAGTTTAATTATCGATAATTCGTTTTATATTTATGTGGAATTTTTCTATTAATAATTATTGAACAAGTACTAGCTCAGACAACCCAGACATCAGCAATAAACTTACAGGCACAATTAAAAACTCTGTGGTTAGTAGTAGCAGGAAGCTTAGTGTTTTTTATGAATGCAGGCTTTGCCATGCTAGAGGCAGGCTTGTGTCAGGTTCACAATTCTACCAATGTTTTAGCCAAAAATTTAATTGTTTTTTGTGTTTCTGTTTTAGCTTTTTGGCTGTTTGGCTTTGGTCTAATGTTTGGTGATGGAAATAGCTGGTTTGGACAAACAGGATTTTTCTTTCAAGCTTTTGAAACCCCTCTGCAAAATGGGTTTGGTAGTTTTGATAGCTTGCAGCTACTTTATCCAAATCAACCTTGGCTGGCAGTGTTTTTCTTTCAGCTAGTTTTTGCAGGTACTGCTGCCACCATAGTTTCTGGTGCAATGGCAGAAAGGGTAAAATTTTGGGCTTTTTTCAGCTTCAGTTTTTGTTTGGTGGCGATCGCATATCCTTTAACTGGTCGCTGGGCATGGCATCCCAATGGTTGGCTGGCAGCTAATTACAATTTTTTGGATTTTGCTGGTTCAACAATGGTACATTCCGTTGGCGGCGCAGCAGGATTGGTCGGAGCGATTTTAATTGGACCAAGAAGAGGATGGCAAGGCTACAATCCCGATGCAATCAGAGGGAATAGGTTCGATGAAGCTCCCAAAACTTTTAGTCACTATAGCTTTTCTTTATCTATTTTAGGCTGTTTAATTCTCTGGCTAGGCTGGTTAGGGTTTAACGGAGGCTCTGCCTTTTCTATCTCTGACGTTCCCCACATCATCGCCACCACTATGGTAGCAGGGGCATCAGGAGGAGTGTTTGTTTTGTTGCTTCGGGGGTTACGCAGTCAAAAACCCGCTTTGTCTCTAGTAATTAATGGAATTCTAGGAGGATTGGTGAGTATATCGGCTTCTTCTGTTTACGTTACCTTGGCAGCAGCCATGGTTATTGGTGCGGTTAGCAGCTTATGTATCATTTTGCTAGAAAAACTTTTAGAAGAATTGAAAATTGACGATCCTGTTGGGGCAATTCCTGTTCACTTAGGTTGTGGTATTTGGGGAACATTGGCGGCGGGTCTGTTTGCCAATCAACTTCCTCCCTACATTAATGAACCCATAGCCAGAATGGAGCAGATGTTTGCTCAGGTAATAGGTATTCTATCGGTTAATTTAACTACGATAATTTTTAGCTTTGTTTTTTGGTTAGTGATTGGATTAGGTATTTACGGATTAGAATATCTCAACAATACCTTGCAATATTCCGAAAAAAATACTGGCTTTGAAAGTCAAAATAAACTAAGTAATAACAATTTCTCTAAATATCTACATCTTGCTAGAAAAGCTTTGAGAGTTTCACAAGCAGAAGAGTTACAGGGCAGTGATGGAACTTTTTCCTAAAGTTGTTCCATATTAGGTCTTACTGAAAAACTCTGAGTAAGACCTAATTACCCAGGTTGTTTGAGCAGGATTAAGCCTAAAACAATTGCCAAAACAGTCAGAATTAAGACGGCTTTGGCAATGGACACCTGATGTAAACAGTTTTACACCTTGTTAAAATTAGTTTTTTATTAATGTTTTTTAGACCTATAGGCAAGGTGTGTATTGTGATAGTCGTAGAGTCTAATCATCTCTCTAACACCAATAGTTAACGCCCTAAAGCTCACCTTATATTGTTTTTCCTAAATTTTCTAAAGATATTTTTGCTGCCTCTTTTACTTGTGGATGAGCATCTTTAGCCAGAAACTTAAGTGCCGAAACACTCTTTTCTGTTTCTAACTTACCTAATGCTTCAGCTATTCTTTGACGAATTAGCCAATCGTCACAATTAGCAAAAGTGAGAATTTTTTCCACTGCTTCGACTGCTTTGATTTCTCCTAGTGCTGCGATCGCTGCTTGTTGTAAAATAACCTCATCACT
Organism: uncultured Pleurocapsa sp.; assembly: GCA_937884735.1. Lineage (GTDB taxonomy): Bacteria > Cyanobacteriota > Cyanobacteriia > Cyanobacteriales > Xenococcaceae > Waterburya. Next base: position 2,531 of record CAKZYI010000017.1, on the reverse strand, counting down.
ATCAAGGGCCTCCATTAGCAATTCTTTTGCTCGAATATCCTGCAAGTTGCCCAAAGAAACTGCCGCACTAAATCTAACAAGCCAATTAGTATCTTCATAAAATGCTCTAGTTAGATGTTCAAAAGCGCGAATATCGTTTAAATAACCTAATGCACCTGCTGCATCTGCTCTGATGCCATAATCGGGATCGCTTTCTAATAAATCTATCAAAATCGGAAAACATTCTGCTGTAGGTTTGACTCCCAAAGCAAAAACCGCCATTGAGCGTACAGGCAAAATCTCGTCATTTAAAACTTTCTTAATTAAAGGAACAGCATCTTCTGGATCGACTTCTCTTAAAGAAGTTAAGGCTAATAAGCGATCTTTGGAATTAGAGCTTTCTAGCTGCCTAGCAATCCTTTCTAAATCTGGCATGTGGGTAAGTATAAGTTAATTATTTAATCAAGTCTATATTCATCTTAGGAGTTTTGAATACGAATACAGAAGAGACTTTCCCTACTTGCAAATTATCAATATTTGGTATCTCAATTAGATTAGCCGAAGAATATTATTACTATTTGATTTGTGAAGATTCAAATCACTACAAACAATAATACTAAATGTTATACTTTGTTATAAATACTTTTATGCTACTTGCTCTTTTGAATAAATAAGATTTTATATATGAAAACTAAAGAACCTATTATCGCTATTGGACTTGATGCGGCTGAACCTAAACTGATTGAAGAATGGATGTCGGCAGGACATTTACCAAATATTAGTCAAATAAGACAGCAGGGTATATACGGTCGATTACACAATTCTGTGAACTATCAAAATGGTTCGGCGGAGTTTTCTTCTACAGAGCCATTGTGGGTAATGATGACTACTGGTTGTTTACCAGATAAAACAGGTTTTTGGGACACTATTTCATACGATCCTAAAACGTATAAAGTTGGTTGCGATCCCGTATATGGCGGATACGACTATCAAGAATACAAGCCTTTTTATGCTTTAGGAGATCGGTATAAAGTAGCTGCTTTTGATGTTCCAGTTACCAGAGTTTGCCCTGAAGTCAATGGATTGCAAATTACTGGCTGGGGAGGACATCATCCTTTCTATCCTAGTGAATCTCAACCAGCAGAAGTACTACAAAACATTATCGAGCAGTATGGGAAAAATCCTGTATACCGTCAAGATAATGGTATTTGGTGGGATGAAAAATATTTCCAATGGGTAACATCATCCGTTGAAAAGAGTGTTGCTACTCGCGCCAAAATTTGTTGCGACATACTCAAGCAAGATTCTTGGGATTTGTTTATCACAGGATTTGGAGAAACCCATACCTTGGGTCATGATTTGTATAACCTTAGTCAACCAGATCATCCTCTTCATCACCATACCAACAAAATGGATACAGTAGGAGATCCAATGCTGCAAGGCTATCAACAGATAGACCGAGCAATAGGTCAAATTTCTGCTGCTGCCCCCGAAAATGCTACTATCATGCTGTTTGCGGTGCATGGTATTGGGGCGAATCATACAGATTTATTGAGTATGATGTTGCTACCAGAAGTTATGTATCGCCTCAATTTTCCTGGTGAGGCAGCCTTAGGGTACGGAGATATTAATCAGCCTGCTCCACCAGTTATTACTAACAACATTAGAAACGGTTGGTCAGCAGAAGTCTGGAGACAAGTATACGAAGCCAATCCCATTAAAAAACTTTGGCATACTTGGACTCATAAGAAATTTCTGCGCTCTCCAAAACGTGGTTTATTATCTCCTCATCCATTACTAGAACAAAATGTTGAACTAGGTTGGATGCCTGCGGTTTGGTACAAGCCCCTTTGGTCAGAAATGAAAGCTTTCGCCTTGCCTGCCTACGCAGATGGTCATATTCGCATCAATCTTCAAGGAAGAGAAGCTCAGGGTATTGTCACGCCTCAAGAATATGATGCCGTATGTGCAGAAATCACTGACAGTCTTTATCGCCTCAAAGATGGCAGAAGCGGCGAATTACTTGTCAAGCAAGTAATTAAAACTCGCAAATCTCCATTGGATAACGATCCTAAATTACCAGATCCTGACCTTATAGTGGTTTGGAACACTATCCCCACAGATTTAGTCGAAAGTCCAGATGTTGGACGTATTGGACCTATCACATACAACCGTCCAGGGGGTCATAGAGAAAACGGATTTTTCATGGCTAAAGGTACAGGAATAGAGCCACAATCTGATTTGACTACGGGTAGAGCAGTAGACATAGGTGAAAATAATCTCAACTATATGGGAGCAGAGGTTCCTCAACATTTTGATGGCGAACCTATGTTGAGCAAATCATTGACGTTGGCTACGGAGACTAAATTAATGAGTATAGAAGTATCTGTTATTATCCCAGCTTATAATACTGAGCGTTATATTGCTAAAGCAATTTCTTCTGCTTTGGCACAAACTCTAAAAAATATCGAAGAAATAGTTGTTGATGACTGCTCTAACGATAATACAGCAAAAATAGTCAAGAGAATTACTGATTCTCGACTAAAACTGCT
>CAKZYI010000016.1 GCA_937884735.1 uncultured Pleurocapsa sp. | reverse complement strand
TGGGCGTTGGTGAATCAAAGTATGATTTTAAAAATTTCTATATTAGATTTCTTCTTAAAAAAGCTTTAAGCTACGAACAGAAACACTCTGTACGTCATACATTAAATTACCAACGCCTTATTTTGCAGTCATAGAGATATTTTTTCGATTTAGAATATGTTTCTATGACTGTTATTTCTTTATAGTACAAAAAGTTACATATTGTTATTTTACATAATAATAAATATTACTTTCAAGCACAAAGTAGTTTTGATTAAATCTACAAACCAAAAAAAATAACTACTTTAAATTTAAAAGCAGTTACAAAAAAAGTATGATTGGATGACAGATAAACTAGATTAAACTATACTCTATGTGAGTCTCATTAGAATTAACAATCTCTAGACTACCCCAAGATTCTAGGTCTTTTAAGTAATTCCAGTTTTGTTTATTGTTGCGGATTTTACCTAGCAGCTTGCTTTGTGTTTTCTTCGCATTCTTTCTAAGAAAGTAGATATTCATCAATGATTAATTTCTAGACTGTAGACATCATATTTACCAATATTGCTATCAGTATAAATACTAATAGTAAAGTACTAGAAAACTCAATTACTTTTCCACAACTTAATGCCTTGAACACTCGGCAGTTCAAAAGAAAATTATGAAAAAGTTAAGAATAAAGTAATATTAATCAAACATTGATGACACGTCTTAATTTAATTACCCAATAATGGTTGATTATTCGACTAATACTGCTTGATTGGGATTCAAAACTTTTTTCTCGCCAAAATCAAGCAAGCGGTCTAAAGTATCTAACCGATTTTGCCAAACCTGACCTTGATAAACATTAACACTGTTGGTTTCTTCGATCCATTTGGGAAACTGTTGGCGCAGAGATCTCAAGGCTACCTGGGTAGAGAATAAATTTTTATGGGAAGGTTCATTGGCTAGATTTTGTAGTTCTTGTCCCAAATTATCTGCTTTTTCTCCCCACTTTTCTAGTGTTGCAACAGATAATTCTTGGGAATTATTGATCAAGAAAAAATTCCATTCTTTTTGTAAGTTTTGATATCGAAGCAAACTGGTATAAAAAGGTTGGCGATGAGGTAACGGCTGTTGCGATTCGGCTGTTATACTTCCTTGGGTACTATTAAAAATAGTCGTCAAATCCGAGCTGAGGTTTTCTGCTGCAAAAAGTGCATAGCCTTCGGTGGACATTCCCCGCAACAGCTGCATTTGGTCGATAGCACTTACCTCTGGTATGTTTAATAACCTAATGCCTGGTAATAATAAAGCCTTGCCGCCACGATTGAATTCACTTAATAAAGGATTAGCCAGTATGTGTAATGCATCTGCATCTTCAGCATAGGTCATGGGAACTAACATATCAATCCATTCTTTTTTAACCCACGTTTCCCAATGTTGCTGAATTTTCATCAGACGTTCCCGTTTTGGCATAGGAAATACTGCTGTTGAAAGAGTAAGATCGGGACGAAGTTGTCTTAAGTTATTAGCGGTATAAGCAACAAAATTATCTATTTGCTCGATGCGGAATTTTGTCCATTCTGACCACAGAGGATGCTCTGGATATAAATTAACTGGATCAAATCCCGTTTGCTTGCTAAATAAATCTCTAGAAGCCCGACCATTACCATAGGTTATTTTTCCTGTGGGACTCTGAAAAGGATAGCGAATATAGTCCAAGTGAATACCGTCTACTTTATAGTTAGTAGCAATTTCAGTAACTAATGAGGACAGGTAGTCCTGAACTTGAGGATTGGCTGGATCGAGAAAAATTTTCCCCGAACTATAATGGAAGCGACTACCTTCATGGTCGGTAATGGCCCAGTCAGGATGCTTGGATAATAATGGACCTGGATAGTTGCGAGGTAAATTGAGAATAACATTGTGACGTTGGTTTACCGCAGCAAAAGTCCAAATCCAAGCGTGCAGTTCAATACCACGCTCATGAGCTAGGGTTATGGATGCTGCTAAAGGATCCCAGCCTTTGACCAGAGGATTTTGCTGTGGGGCGACTTTGCTAGGGTATATTGTGTAGCCCGAATTGACCGTTTCAAAAAAAACTGTATTGATTCCAGCTTTTGCCATGCGATCGAATATGGGTAGTAAGTCTTCTTTAGATTGAGCTTTAACAATAGTTCCTCGATCTAGCCACATTGCCCGTACTTCTGATTGAGCAACAGGTCGATCCACAGGATAATTATCCCACAGGGCTTGTTTGGATGACGACCATTCTGCTTTTGCCATATTGTAATAGCGTCGATCAATCAAACTATGAAATTTTTTCAATCCTTGTCTTGCTCTATACAAAGCTCTATGAGCATCACCATATTGAGATTTGTTTACCTGTTTGTTGTTTTGTTTGCTAGTTATTGTTGGCTGTCGCAATATTTCTTGAATAACTTCAACTGTTGAAATATTAATGTTGCTATTGAGGGCATCAGCAGTTAGAAGAGTTGTTTCAAATCGGCTAATTAATCTTTCTAATTCTTGGGTCATCAACCGAGCTGTACCAGAAGAAATTTCTAATTCAGAATCTGGTTTGATTTGAGGTGGTGAAGACTGTTTGCTTTTGGGCAATGGTAGTGTTTTTATGTTTTTGCTATTATCCAAAAAAGATTCTTTGGCAATTGCTGGAAACGCCATGAAGATACTAGACAATAGGGAAAAGAGTATTAGGCTAGTAGCTTGGTTGTTTTTTAACTGATTTATAATACTCGTCTGTGAGTATGATTGTTGGGGGTATTTATCATTCACTAACACAGAACTTCCTCTATATCTTATTGCTATTTTGCGAAAAAATATCTTATCAATTAACTATTTGATTAATTTAATTGATTCGCAAATACTTATTATAATCTTGGTATTTGGATACCTGAATCAGTAATAGTAACGATTGCCAAAATAAATAATTAGTTGCTTTTAAGAATAAATACGAGAATAGAGATTTTTTCGAGGTGATTTATCGATTGACGTATTCAATAAAATAATGATTGTTATGATTAACTATTTTTACTTAGTTGATTGTATCGGTATAATTACTAATTTTCGATCCATGCAATAAAAATAATGTCGATCTGAGCTAATCATAAAACTAACCACATAGGATTTAAAATAAAAGTATCAAGTTTGTTAGCTGTGTCTTACATGCACCAAAAGTCAAACAGGTATTATTGAGCTATTGTTGAGGAGTTAGTTTCATGGGCGTATCTACCAGGGTTAACGGAGTCCTAAATCCTGGTGCTTGTCTTGCAAATGGCGAATACCGAATTGATCGCCCTTTGGGTCAAGGGGGTTTTGGCATTACTTATCAAGGCATTGATACTAGGCTAAATCGTGCAGTTGCCGTAAAAGAGTTTTTTCCTGAAGGCTGTTGGAGAGAAGGTTCGACGGTTGTTTCGGCGGGAAGATGGAATTCTGATACCTACAGTAATGCAAAACAAAAGTTTCTCTTAGAAGGTCAAACTTTAGGACAGTTTAATCATCCTAGTATTGTTCAGGTTTTTTACTATTTTGAAGAAAATAACACCGCGTATATGGTGATGGAATATCTTCGAGGTAAAACTTTAGCCGAAATTATCAAGCAGCGAAAAGGTAAATTATCGGAAAAAGAGACTTTAAGGTATGTGAGTCAGATAGGAGAAGCACTAAAGCTGTTACACTCTTCACAATTTTTGCATCGAGATATCAAGCCAGACAATATTATGTTGGCAGACGACGGCAGAATTGTTTTAATTGACTTTGGTGCAGCCAGGGATTTTACTGCCAATTGCACTACAAGATATACAACGATGTTGACTCCTGGATACGCTCCCTTGGAACAGTATGGACAAGCATTAAAATATGGAGCTTTTACCGATATTTATGCTCTGGGTTCTACCTTATATCATTTGTTGACAGGGAAAGCTCCTATCTCGGCAATTGAAAGAGCAGCAGGAGTGGAATTAAAAACCGTACAGGAAATAAATCCTCATGTCAGCACAACTGTTAGTGAAGCGATCGCTCGTGCGATGATTATGGATGTAAATGAGAGATTGCAGTCGGTAGAAGAATTCTTGAATTTGCTGAATGCTAAATCAAATACCGTACCCAGAAAAAAAGTATCAGTTGATTTTTATAGCAAAGCATCCGATCCTTGGGACGTTTTTGGTCAGGGATCGGTAAGCTCTACCCAGCAGTCTTCCAATATTAATAAAAGGTGGTTTTAGGGTAAATGAAGCTTGAAGATATAAAAATAGTAATGTTAGGTACTAGTGGCGCGGGCAAAACCAGTTATTTGCTGGGAATGTACGCCATCATGCAAACAGGAGTTCAAGGATTTACCCTATCGGCAAAAGATATGGATTTGGATTTGGAGTTAACCGAGAGATGGGAAAAGTTAATCTCGGTAACAGGAGAAGATCGTTGGCCTACTCCCAACGCAGCAGCAATGGAACAATATGGCTTCAATTTTAGCTATGGGTTTCGCCCTTTGATGGGGTTTGAATGGCTAGATTATCGTGGTTTGGCATTAAGCGATCGCTCTACAGAGCAAGATGTTCAAGATTTGGTTCAGTACTTGTCTGATTCTCAATGTTTATTTTTGTGCATTTCTGGAGAACATTTAGTCGAGTCAGTAACGCCAAATACAGTGCGAGAAATTAAAAGCGATCGCATGAACCAGTTTATTCAACAATACATTAGCGAAAATAAACAGCCTACCAATCAAAATCCTTTTCCTGTGGCAATTGTGATTACAAAATATGACCTTTGCCACCATCGAGATCGAGATGAAATTATTGCCGATGTCCAAAAGCTGTTCCAAGCCTTGTTTACTCCCAACACAGGCTGGTTGACAATGATTTGTCCTGTCAGTTTGGGCAAGGAATTGTGCAATGATTTAGACCACGCTAGTATTGTCCCTGTCAACGTTCATTTACCAGTGGTTTTTGCCGTATATGCTCAGTTGAGAGCCTATGGTATTAAGTTTAAAGCCCAACGCGATCGCTTAAATAAGTCTATTGATACGATTAAAAAAGGCAACTCTTTGGTACAGCTACTTAAAAGCAAAGAATTGAACAACTATTCTAATGAATTAGAAGCCTGTAACAATGAAATTATGGCAGCAGAAGAAAATATGAAATTGCTATCGGAAGAATTACAGCAGGTTTCTCTCTATTTTAGTGGTAACGAGGTAACGGCAGATGTCTAAGCAAAAGTGGGCAGCACTTGTCTATGGACGAAGCTATCATTTGGATTTCCGCTTTATTACTATTCCCCAAGACTTCACTACCAGAGAAATAGCTTGGGTATCACCATATATTTTGGCGACAACTCAAAAAGCCAGAAATCTAGCTAATTCTCCCCGCTGGTCGCTATTTAAGAATAACTCTCACTGTGTGGTTGGCGTAACCTGTATGGTGAGAGATCTAATTGGTAAGTTGGGCGAAGATTTCATTGACGTGATGGCAAAAGACGAGCTGGGAAGACCACTATATGTTTTTGTGGGATATGTCACCAAGTTAGGTCGAAGTAAAAGCTTAAAGAATTTACCCGCTTATACAGAAGTTGATTTAAATAGTTTTAAACCTCTTTATCAAGAAATTGAAAAGGTGTGGCTTTCTAAAGATTATGATGACAGAAAACCATTATTAAGTGAGTATAAATTTTTTGATAATGCGGTAGAAATAGCCAATTTATCTCCTAGGGCTACTCAAATTTCTCAATTAAATAATTGCGAAAAACATCCCGAACAAGTTTTTATTTGGCACAGTTCTAGTGTTAAAGATCGTCAGGCGTGGCGAGAAACCGCACAATGTTTGGAATCAACTTCTATCTGTTTAAATATCAAAAAAAAATGCTTGTTAAATAGTCCCTTTCTTAACCAAACTGTTACCAATATCGAAGAGTTCGCTGTTCAAAAGAGAATTTTTACTGAGGATAAAGACAGTTCTGATTTATCTGATTCAAAATACAAAATAGATAATATCTTACCCAAACAACCCCTTGAAAAATCAAACACCTTTTCTTTAAAAGAGAAAATTTCTACAAGAGCCAAAGAAGACTTTGATTTGACAATGGAGCATGCAGCTAAATTAACATCATCAAGCCAAGAATTGATTGATAACCTAACGCCCTGGTCTAACTCCGATAAACAAACAGCAGAACAATCAAATTTATCTAAGGATAATATAGATGAATTTGGCTATAAAAATAAAAAAAATCCCCTTCCTTCCAGAAAACAGGACTGGTTTTAATTAAAACAAATCGAGTGATTTACTGCACAATAAACTTGATAAAACAATAGGAATGCCCCGTAGAACATTCCTAATTAAAACTTTAGTTTAAATTTATTTACCAGCAGTTTTATGAAAATTTAGCTGGCGTTATTTATCAACTTATTTATATAAATAATAATAAGCCCTACTTAATATGTGATGCTGTGATTTCGAACACATCTGCCCCAACTAATTGATTTTGCATTCTAGAGATTGGGAACGCTCAGTAACTGCGGGAACTTCTTCTCTTTTTAGAAAATAACAAAGGTAACAGCCACCCCAATACCAAACCCATGACACTACAAAAAGCGAGTAATATTCCCACAGGAATTGTAATAGACTCGAAAGTCAAAAATTTGACCGAAACATTCTGGATATTTTGGATCGAGAAAACTGCGATCGCTAAAATCCAACTGCCAAAAAACAAAGTATTCAATATATTAATTTTTAAATAAATTTACTGTGCGTCAATAGCTCTCCCTCCTGGTAACTCCGAACCAAGTATGGTGCGAATTTTGATCGGTGCATCTTGTGGATGGGGTTCCCAACCAACTTGATAACCAGCCTCCCAAGCTTTTTTTCTCGCTTCACGAAAAGCTTCAAAGCTATCAGGTCGAACTATAAAAATCAAATAATCTTTACTAGAATCGTTTCTAGACAAAACCTGTTGAAACTGAGAATCTGCTGTGGTGATTTGGGTGCTGTTTTCCCCGACTTCATTTGAGATTGGATTAAAAACTAAAGACACACCATTATCTACAGTTCTTACACTGTAGTTTTCGGTGTTAGTTCTAAAGTTGCTTTGACGACCCATAATACTAAACAAACACGACTGATAGTTGTCCTGACGAAAACCATAGTCTGGAGCGTTGGGAGAAGTAAGAGGCTTATTACAGTTGGGTAAGTTGCTTGATAATTCCAGTTCTTTTTCTCTAACTTGGCGCAAATCCAAATAGCTTACTTTATTATCTTTAATTTCAAACCACAATGAATCTTTATCTGTAGGCGAAGATAGAGGAGTTTGAATAGTTATATTGGTTTTAGAACTACCACCAGTAGCAATTAAAGTAACAAACAGACTAATAAACATCAACACACCAACAGTATTAGTCAGGACATCTAAAAAAGAATCCAAGTTTTGGGTTATTTGGTTATTTCTACGTCTGGATCTGCTTCTCATTGATTATCTGTATCAAACAATATTTAGTAATCTCAACCTGGAAATAGCCTAACAGATATTTGAGAATGAACCATAATCTAGATCGGACACAATTTATCCACTATATCCCGTGTCATTCTGTAAATTTGATTGGTGGGCTGCTGCAACAGCCAAGTGATCGCATCGTTCGTTTTCGGGAATTCCTGCATGACCCTTGACCCAAATAAATTCAACATCATGTATTTTGCACAGATCGAGTAATTCTTGCCAAAGATCGGGGTTTTTTGCCATTTCTTTGCTATTTCTTTTCCAACCGTTTCTATGCCATTTTTTTGCCCAACCTTTAATTACTGCATCGACGATATATTTAGAATCGCTATGGAGCTTTACTTTTGAATTCGATGGAAGAGACTCTAATGCAGCGATCACACCCATCATTTCCATACGATTATTGGTAGTAAGTTTATAACCATCAGAAAGTTCTTCACGGCGATCGCCATCAATGATTACTGCACCATATCCCCCCTTCCCAGGATTGCCAGTACAAGCACCATCGGTGTAGATAATTATTCTATCTCCTGAAGTCTTAGTAGTATTGGGTTTTTTATTAATAACGGGTTTGGTCGATTTGGCAGGTTTAGATTGGAGAGATTGAATATATTTCCAAACATCAGACAGAGAAGATTCGGAAAGAGTTTCTAGTTCGGTAATAATTTGTTGTTTATAATCCATGGAATTAGTTAAGCCAGTAGATGCAGATTAACGTTTTAACACTATACGATAGCGTGCTTTTCCGCTGTGTAAATGAGCGATCGCATCATTTATTTGCTCAAAAGAATAAGTTTCAGTAATTGGCTGAATATGATGACGCACAGCAAAGTCGAGCATCTTGGCTACGTTTGTCGGACTGCCCAAAGAACTTCCTGAAATAGATTTTTGACCTGTTATCATATCAAAGGAAAAACTGGAGTTGAAATCGGGTTAGGTACAGCCCCAACAAAGTGTAGTGTTCCCCTAGGGCGCAAAGCATCAACATAGCTATTCCAATTTAAATCTACATTAACTGTTGAGAGAATTACATCAAAAGAATTTGCTAAATTGGCGATCGCTTTACCGTGGTGACTCCGAACTTTATCCGCAGATGCCCCATGACGACCAACAATTGTTTCTTCTGCGCTCAAGCAAAGATTTTGATCTCCAGACATACACCATTCACAATACATACAAGAAGTAGAAAACCAACCCAAGCTTACTCTTTGACCAATTTTTAGAGTTTTGATCTCTCTGGCGACTTTGGCTATTTTACCAATGGCTTCATGACCAGGAACAAGAGGGTAGTTTGACATATCCCAGTCATTGTCGATCATACTAAGGTCACTGTGACAGATGCCACAATATTCCACATCAATCTCTACTTGTTCTGGCTTCAATTCACCAAGATCGTAGGCAAAAGGCTTTAATTTACCACCTGCTTGATGGACAGCATATGCTTTAATCATCTTTTTCTATAAAATGCTTTGATATATTTCATAATCCTCTTGCCCAAAACAGCAAAATATAATTTTCAGATCCCTATTATTTTGTTCTTGCTGGCAAGTTTTAACTGCCGTTTCTGCTGCTAATTTTTTGGGAAAGCCATATATGCCCGTGCTGATACAGGGAAATGCCAAAGAATTAAATTTATTCTCCCCCGCTATTTCAAGCGATCGCCGATAACAGCTAGCTAATAACTCAGCTTCTCGATTATTACCTCCATTCCAAACAGGGCCAACAGTATGAATAATATAAAGTGCGGGTAAATAATACCCTTTGGAAATTTTTGCCTCACCTGTTTAGCATCCTCCCAACATTCGGCATTCACGAACCAACTCAGACCCCGCTGCACGATGAATTGCCCCATCTACGCCGCCACCTCCAAGCAAACTACTGTTAGCAGCATTGACAATAGCATCTACTTCTAATTTGGTAATATCACCCAGTAAGACTTTTAATCGATTGCTCATATTTTTTGGTAACTCTCCAGAAGCAAATATAAGATCATATTTACCTTTGAGAAATTATTAGCTGTTTTACCGTTTCTTTGAATATCTGAACTTGTTCGTCGTTAGGTTGGGTTTGTTGCCATATTGTTCTTGCCATTAAGCGATCGCACCACTGTTTAATCTCCGCAACTTGATTAATATCAAAACCTAATTTATCAATTAAAACGACCCCATTGCCTGCAATAATATCTCCCAAAGACAGGCTATTACCACCAAAATAGGTATTATCTGACAATAATTCGGCTAGAAAATTCAAAATCCTTCTTATTTTACGTTTTGCCTGTATTAATTTTAGTGATTCCTCTTCTTCGGCAATCAAAGGAATTATTAAAGAGGATAATTCATTATTAGTCACCATTTGTGCCATTCTGACCCTTGCTAATTCGGCAGCATCTTGAGGAAGTAAAGGATGATTAGGATATTTGCACTCCAAGTAATCTAAAATCGCTAGTGATTCGATAACTCGCAGCCCATCATCAACAATTACAGGCACATGATGAAAAGGACTGAGTTTGAGAAAATTTGGTTTAAATTGTTCTCTTGCTTTCAAGTTAATAATTATTGGTTTGAAAGGAATTTCTTTCTCTAGCAAAGCAATCCAAACACGACGAGATAGAGGAGATAGGGGATGATAGTAAAACTGCAACATGGTTTAATTTTTGTAATTAGGTAATAGCAATCAATAAATCAATAATTTTGGGGTGGCTAATTAGCTGTCTAAGATTGAGTTCTCAAAGCGACAAAAACTCCCGTAAGGTCTCCTACATTTTGTTGATTACATTGCACAATAGAATGAACTGTAATGCGCGATTTTTGTTTTCGTTGAAGAATTTTGATAAATCTTGCCCATATTTCTGGCTCGTTTAAACGGCAAACTGCGGCAAAATCACTAGTTATTGGCTGCTGATAATTCATCGTATTTTTTTGAATTACTAACCTGCTATTGAGCCCCTCTGATTGAAGGCGAAAGTTGACTAGTACCCAACCACTGAGAATTGCTAGCGACGATGCACTGCCACCAAATACGGTTGAGCGATGATTAATATTGGGTTGAAGTGGTGCGGTCAAGAGTACAGAATTAGGTGTTACTTCTTTTACTTGAACTTCCATTGTTTTTGACAAGGGAATATGCTCATATAAATAAGCTTGAATTGCATAGTTATCCTGTTGCATCTAATTGATTCGTAATTAGTTTACAGACCGATAGGTCTTTTTGAAGATAAAAAAATTAACAGTTGCTAGTCACTAGTTGCTACCCACACTAAACGGGTTCATTAATGCTTAACATCAGTTATTTTTTAAGCAAATGGTTTTAAGCTTTGTTGAATGTAATCTTGCAAATGAGCGATCGCTCTTTGAAGATGAACGGGATTTTGTTCTAGTTTACTCATCATCATTGCCCCTTCTATATTAGAGATAATAATTGTGGCAATCGTATCCGCTTCTATAGTTGAGGCTATTTCACCTTTTTTAATTCCTTGATTAATAATCCGAATAATAAGATTGCGCCAAGAATTTATGGCAGCTAAAGCGCGATCGCGCAAAGGAGAATCTGTATCATCAGTCTCGATCGCCGTATTGAGAATCGGACATCCTCCCACAATAGGAGGGTTTTCAATATAGCCCAAATAGGCAGACAGCATAGCTTCCAATCTTTCTCTGGCGTTGCGTTTAGTTTTGATTGCATTCCATATGTCCTGGCTTACCAGACTCACTGCATAATCAAATGCCACTAATGATAATTCTTCCTTGCTCTGAAAATGATTATAAATACCTCCCTTTTTTAATCCTGTAGCCTGCATAATATCCGAGATAGAAGCAGCCGCATAACCCTTTTGATTAAACAGTTCTGCCGCTTGATGAATTATGCGTGCTTTTGTTTGTTGAGCTTTAGACATCACATTAAAAACCGATCGGTCTTAAATGTAAAATATCACAAACAAGAATAAATCTCTAGTGTTCGTAATTAATAATGAATTTGACTAAGAATGTAACGCAGACGGTCGTAATCGTCTTTTAAAAGGGTACTTAAAGTTCTACCCACATTAACCAGCCATTCTCGATTTGCCTGCCTTTGACGGTATACTTCCCTTACTGAAGCAGCGACCAAAGATTCCACAGGTATATCTTTTGCCTGTAGAAGAGTCCTCAAGAAGTCCAAATTCTCAGTGAAGTTGGCTACCTCTTCGCGATCGCAACGATAAACCGACTGATGTATTTGAGGCGGGCGGGGAGGTAAATATTGATATACCTGTCCTAAACCATCTTCATTATTATTTGGGGCTTCAAAGCCAACAATAGCCGCCTTGAATTCAGTTTTGAGCATGGCGAAAATTTAAGGTTGCAGTTCTCGCAACTCTTCTAAAGACAAACCCAATGCCCTAGCACGGTGAACTGAGTCTATCGGACTAGTAGTAACGTAGGTAACTACTGCCAAAATTTTATTGCCCGACTCCTCATCAAAAGACTTTATCCAGCTACCAAAAGGAGGCATAACAGGAAACTTAAGGTCTTCTGGTTCGAGACATTGGGCTAAATATTGGGTAGTTGAGGTTTCAATTACCTCGCCAATATGTTGGGGATTGCGATCGTCAACTGTGAATTGAGGTAAAGGAAGACGCATTGCTCTAAAGAAAGAGGGATAAGGATTAAGGAATGAGGAATGCTATAGTTATTTTTTCTTCTTTTTAGTCAGGTCTACTGCTTCTAGTTCGGATAAGTTGAAGGTCACTAGCTTATCCCAATTTCCACCCTCAAACAGCACTGCAACTCTACTGTCATCTATACGCTGTACCAAACCTTGAAATTTATAGTAAATGTCATCAGAGTTAATAACTGTAACTGTTGAACCTGGTAAAATCATCATTTTTTTTAAGGCGATCGCTTTCTTTTAGTGTTATTTTACATAGCTTATCAACTAAATTCTTGACCTCAAAAACAAGAAGATCTAATTTGTCAATCCTTTAGCTATGGATAAAAAGATTTTCTAGTTATGATACGTCAAATGTGCAAGCTAAATTCTATATTCCCTGTTAACTGAGTTTTAAGTAATATGGCAAACAAGGATAACTACAAACTACCAAAATATATTCGACTAGGAAAGACAGCAAGTTCTCAAGAAGCTAGAACCCCTAACGGTTTATCAAAAGGAAGAGTTAGAACTAATCTTCAAGATATCAATTGGACTCCTACCAAATTGACTATGACAATAATTGCCTTGTCTATCCCCTACCTAATCGCAGTCATAGGCTCTTTTCTTTCAGGAAATAGTATGGTTGGTCTAATATTTATCGGCTTAGGAGCTTTAGTGATTGGGATGTACTTGCTTCTGCGCTACATAGAGAGGTCGGATTTCTAAATAAAACTATTTTTTTATAATCTTAAGAAGGACAAGTCTTTGATTATGGACTAGTCCTCTTTACCTAATTTGAAGAAAACTTAAGACATCATACGGTCTAAAATTTTCTGAACAATTTGCATTCCTGTAATTGCTTGCCAACCAAACAACCCCAAAAACACAATATTTAAAGAAACGTGGGTATTGCGAGCCAAACCATTGCCCTTTTGCATGTAGGGTACTAAAGATGCAGAAACAGCGATTAAACCTGTCATACCCAATCCTGCTAGCAAATGAGGTCCGACGAAAAGTTTACCATTGTTGATATAGGTGATTGCCATACCGCCAATATTTCCTACCACCATCAATGCCAATAAAATCGACCCCATTTTATGATGTCTTTGGGTAAACTGCTTCTTGACTAATTCTTTTCTGGTTTCTTTGTCAGCACTACGAATCTTCGAGCTTTTTACCCCGAGGTATAAAGCATAAATAGTAATACCAAAAAGAACCCACATTAAAATGGGATGACCAAATTGCGACCAGGTTTTTATTCCCTCGGGAATTTCCAACGCCATGATGTTCTCCTCTCTAACTTTTGTAATCTAAAGACTTTATAAAAATTAACTTAACATATATTGATATTTCTGAATGATTAAACCCTATCAATTACCGCCTCTGCTTCAACCAGGAGATTCGATTGCGGCGATCGCTCCTAGTGGATCGCTGAAAACAACCGATGGTTTAAAACAAGGCATTGCTGTTTGGGAAAATCGCGGTTATCGAGTTGAATTGGGCAAAAACTATCAGTCTTCTTGTGGTTATCTTGCAGGAAGCGATCGCCAGAGACGGGAAGATTTAAAAGCAGCTTGGGAAAATCCAAAATGTAAAGCAATTATGGCGATTAGAGGCGGTTATGGAGGGGCAAGATTATTAGAAGACTGGAATTGGTCAATTAACCATAATAAATGGCTGATAGGATTTTCAGACGTTACTAGCTTGCTCTGGAGTTTGGCAACAGTAAACATTTCTAGTCTTCATGCACCAGTCCTAACTACATTAGCATCTGAGCCAGAATGGGCGATCAACCGAATGTTCAATTATTTAGAAACGGGCAAGCTCGAACCATTGCAAGGTAAATCAGGAGGTGGAGGAGAGGCTACAGGAATATTATTACCAGCCAATCTAACTGTTGCCACCCACCTACTCCAAACATCTATTCAACCCAACTTTAAGGGGGCAATTATAGCCCTAGAAGATGTTACAGAGTATCCCTATCGAATCGATCGAATGTTAACCCAATGGCGCATGATGGGAGTGTTTAAATATATAAGAGGTATTGCCTTGGGTCGCTTTAGTCGTTGCGAACCCTATCCTGGTACAAGAAGCTGGACAATCTCCGAAGTTTTAGGCGATCGCTTAGAAGATTTAAATATCCCTTTAGTTTACGATTTACCCTTTGGACATGATGGTGTCAACGCAGCCCTGCCCGTAGGACAAACCGTCAGATTAAATGGAGATCGGGGAATTCTGAGCTGGCAGTTATAAAAGGATCTATTGAATTCTGGTAAAATTTCAAGCATAGATGACTCTTAACAAAACTTAAAGGAGAACCGTATTTTGTCTCATACTATTGCCACTGACATCTGCGAAGGCGTAGCAGATTGCGTCGATGCTTGTCCCGTTGCCTGTATCCACGATGGCCCAGGAAAAAACATTAAAGGAACAGAATGGTATTGGATTGATTTTTCTACCTGTATCGATTGTGGAATTTGTCTACAGGTATGCCCCGTAGAAGATGCGATCGTTCCAGATGAAAGACCAGATTTACAGAAAACACCGCAGTAATTACTGATGACTGATGACTAATTACTAATTACTAAACTAATTAATTTTCCCAATATTTACAGGCTGCGTATGCCATTGTTACCACCCCAGTAATGATGGCATCTTCATCTATTTTAAATTTGGGATGATGTAGAGGGTAAATAATTTCGCCGTTGTGACCTACTACCAAGCGAGACATAGATCCAGGGACTTTATCCAAATAAACTGAAAAATCTTCTGCGACTTAAGACGGTTC
>CAKZYI010000015.1 GCA_937884735.1 uncultured Pleurocapsa sp. | reverse complement strand
GTAAAGCTCCAAAAAGCCGTTTTATAATGATGACGGGAATGATTGTCTGAGGAAAAACAACATTGGCAATTAAAGCAGCAGAAATGCTCAAAGAAAAATTTCATCGTGTTATTTATTTATCCATGAGTAACAGTCTCGATTTGAAAAATTCAATTGAGTTTTGTCTGCATAGTTTGGATCCGAGCCTAGAAATAAGTTCCGATATTAATAAGCTATTGGTAGATTTAACTTCATATCTAAAAAAGTATCGATGTTTAATTGTATTAGACGATTTGGATTCGATAGTTGAGTTTAAACAAATGGCATCTTATTATCGTTCTGGATGTGAGAAACACGCTCAATTCTTACGTTGTTTGATCACAACTAATCATCAAAGTTTAGTTGTTGCCAGTAGTCATAGTAGTATTAAACAATTAAATTATTACAGCACTAAAACAGTAAAATTATTGCCTTTAAGAGGTATGACTGCTGATAATCTTTGGTCTATGTTTAGCCCTGAAATATCGATCAACATATCTCCAGAAACTTGGGATAAAATATGCAAATATTATCAATATAACCCTGAATTAATTAAAATCGTAGTAAGCAACTTTGGATATTTGCCAGTATCAGATTCTAATATTTACGATAAATACATACCTCACATTGAGGAAATAGATATAATTCTTGAAGAAGAATTAGAATCTTTGGATGAGATTGGGAAGGAAATAATTTACTGGTTATCTTTTAACTTTGAAAACTACACCCTAGACAAATTGTTCTATAGAATAAATCACCATAAAAACAAAATTTTGCAGGTAATCGATTTTTTAAAAGAACACTCGTTGATAGTAGAAGATAATTATAGTTATTCCCTATTGCCAATGTTTAAAGATTACATTCAACGTTATTTGATTAGCATGGCGAAAAAATCACTAGCCTAGTTTTTACTATAGTTAATTAACAAACTAAGAAAATGCTATATTGCTATGGTGTGAGGTTTGGTTTGTTCTCTTTCAACTGCTGCAAATAGCTCTTTAAAGTTTCCTTGACCAAAACCTTTGGCGTTGTGTCTGCGTTCAATAAACTCTAGAAAAAAAGTTGGTAGTTCAAAAATAGGCTGAGTAAAAATTTGCATTAGCAAAGATTGAGGCGAATTAGAGTCGCGATCAACCAAAATTTGCTGTTTAGCGATCGCTTGCCATTCTTCACGAGTCAGATTGAGGGTTTTATCTAGCTGACTATAATATGTTTGAGGAATTTTTAAAAAATCAACATTTTCTTGCTGCATTCGAGTCACATCTTCAATTAGACTCTGCGATCGCAATGCTAAATGCTGAATTCCCGCTCCATTATTTAAGTCGATAAACTCCTGAATCTGAGAATTGCTCGAAGCGGGTTCATTAATATTGAATTGAACTCCTCCACTTTCATCAATCAATGCCTGACTGTATAGTCCAGATGTTTTAGTTTTAATATTAAAACTTTGCTGAATTTTAAACCCAAACAAAGCCTGATATAGCTTAACCGCTAAATCTATTTTGCCTACGGGGACATTTAAGACAACATGATCGATATGAGTAATTTGAGAATGGGTAAAATCGACAGCTACTTTTGTATCAAGATCTTTTCCAGAAGATTTCTTAATCAAAGTATGTCGTAAAGAATCCCAACCTTGAATTTGAACTTGCTCAAATTCACCTTGAGATGTTTTCCAAGTATGAAGAGGCTGCAATATTTTTAACCCCAAACTCATTGCTCGCTCGACAATAGATTTGATATCTTTGACTCGAAAAGCTACATCGACAACTCCTGAAGGATGAGAATTAAGATAGTTTGCCACTGGACTACTATCAGTTAGAGGTGAAGAAAAAACCAAACAAACAGAATTTAAAGAAACTACCTCAGTGTGAGTATGGTTATTGGTGTAATTAGCGATCGCCTTAAAACCAACATTGCGAATAAACCAATCCTTTGTTTTTACTGCATCCTTAGTATAAAAATGGACGCGATCGATCTTCATAAAATTCTATTGACGTAACTATCTAGGCTGTTTATTTCGTTGCCGTAATCAAGCCGAAGCGAATCAATCCTCGGTCATAACCGCGACTCATTAAATTAAGCGATAATGCTCCTTGAATGGTTTGCCATCCTGCTTGTACCAAACCAACAACTGCTTGGGGTGTAACTGCCGAATCGATTACCACATCCCAAAAAGGGGCAACCGCAGTTGACCAATCATCGGCTTTTAAATTGGTGAAACCAGACTCAGTTGCGATCGCTCTATATTCCGATAAAGAAATCACATAAGGCAAGCAATAAACTCGATAAATTTCTTTAAGATGAGCGATTTCCCCAGAAGTCAAGTCTCCTGCTAGAGAATCAGTTTCCCGATGGCACCAGGTAGCAAAAATCATTTTTCCTCCTGGCTTCAAGACACGATAACATTCATCTAGAAACTTAGCCTTATCTGGCATATGTTCGCCGCTTTCTAACGACCATACTAAATCAAAAGTATTATCGGTAAAAGGCATATCCAAGGCATTGGCTACATCAAACTGTAAATTACTTTTACTATCCAAACCTGCTTCTTTAGCGCTTTCTTTAGCCCTAGAAGCCTGTACTGGAGATAAAGTAATGCCTGTAGCGTTGCAACCAAATTTTTGAGCCAAATGTAAAGTGCTACCTCCAATTCCACAGCCAACATCAATAATATTTTGAGGAGGATTATTGAGATTGCAACCACTCCATAGTAATAACTCTTCAATTAATTCTATCTGAGCTTGACGGCGATCGAGCTTGTAATTACCATTTTTACCATAGTAACCGTGGTGCATATGCTCGCCCCAAATCTGCTCCCAGAGTCCGCTAGAAGCGTCATAAAATTCTCTGATCTCTTGATATAAGTTATTACTCATTTATGTTTTGCTAGTTTTAAAAATAAAACAGATAGTAATATTGTTTGAGCTTTTATTTATCAGCTATTAGGTGTCAGCCTGTTTGATGTAAAGCTATTGTTACTGTAGCGAAATCACTTAGTTTTCGCCGATAACTATGCAAATACGTAAAAAAACATGAATAAACTTAACGATCTTCGGTCTGATATTAAACGCTTATTTTACTTGTAGATTTCGAATATGGTTGGATTGCCTTCTGCTATTCCATCGTAAACTACCAAAATACGATAGCTTTCGTTAGTTTCCTGCAAAATAGTTAAAACAACTGCACTAGGATTCTTTTGGGCGGGATT
>CAKZYI010000014.1 GCA_937884735.1 uncultured Pleurocapsa sp. | reverse complement strand
AGCCTGGTAAGTAGGTTCAAAATAGCCCGTAAACTCTACTCTTCCTAGTTTATCTTTGCCTACAGACTGATAAAAAGTAAATTCTTGCTTTACTGCTTTTTCCAAAGCTTGGGGAGAATCTGTAGTTAATAACAATTCTTTGAATCGTAAAAGCGATCGCCTGGTATGGTCTAAATTAAATTTAGTATTGGCATATTTACGATAACTGCGGGCTGCTTTAGGAGTGCTTAAATAGTAGAGACTGTGGTCAATAGCCTGTTGTAGAGCTTGCTTTTGCGATTGATTCCAATTATCGCCAGCAGTTGCAGTTTTTGCTCCACCATTAGGACAGCTAGGATTAGTTGACCAGCGATAGACGGTGCTTTTATCAGTATCTATCTTGCCATTGCCTAATTTATCATCTAGACCGACATATTTCAGTCTTAGGGGTGATATTGGTCGTAAAACCTGGGCATTAGCCAATTGTCCCCAAGATGTTATCGCGACCACGGTTAAACCCAAACAAAAACTAGAAATCGATCTAATCATTGCAGCAATATATAAAAAGTTAACCCTCCTAGGTTAGACCATTTTACTAGGGATCGGCACTCAAATTAATCTATTAGCAGCCCTAGATAGATCTAATGCTAAATTAAATTAAACATTCCTCTACATCAAGCCGCCTAAGCAATGCGGATGGCGAGACTCGAACTCGCAAGGCGTGAGCCACACGCCCCTCAAGCGTGCGTGTCTACCAATTCCACCACATCCGCGTGTTGAGCTTGAAGAATAGTATCTTAATACCTATTACAACATGCTATTGGCACTATATAATCTATCATATATTTTGGCATATTGTTTTGTCTTCTATTGAGCCGATTGTAATTCTATAATTTCTCTAAATTTTTGACGTTGCTGAGGTGTCAAAATTTCTCTAGTGGCAAGCATACTTTCAAAACGCAATTCACCAATTTCTTCCCGTAAATTGACTAGTTGTCTGTTTTTAGCCCTAATTAAATCAACTGATTCTGTTCCCATCATCAAGTCTGATAATTGTTGTTGCAATATAGTTAGATTGCTTCTTTTTTTGCGAATTTGCTGCTTATATTGTTGATGAATTCTTTTGATTTGTTCTTTTTGCCTACTCGTCAAGTCTAATTGATGAAGTAAATTAGATGGATTTTGCCTGCCAGTGACGACAGAATTATCGGCAATGGTGGTTGTCTTAAAAAATTGATTGTTGTTGGGTGTGGGAAAAGGAGATCTAGAACTAGCAAATACAGGGGATATATGAATAATTACAATTATAAAAAAAGTTGTAGCTGTTATTGAGAATAAACTATGCCATCGCGTACTTAACATATTAAAAATTGATGATTAAAGCTAAAAATATAGGTCATATTTAAATATTAGATTTTATCTACTTTGACGAAACAGACACGGTTTGTTTTGATTCGGACACAGCAGGTAGCAGCCAATCAGCTTCGCTATCCTCGACAAAAGTAGTGCTATGGGTATTAAAAGTATCTTGCCAGTTGTTGACTAAAAAGTTTTCTAGATCTTTTGGTTCGATCGCAATACGGGGGGTTCGGACTCCCATACTGACTGTGGTAAACAAAAATCCTGTAGCGATCGCGCTAGGGATAGTCCAGGTTAAAGTTTTACAGTACTTACGATGACGGAAACTGCGAGGTTCGAGAGAATCTATGATTTTTTGTTCCAAGTCGGGATAAGCCGAGGGCGGAATAGGTTGATTGCGCTGTAGGAAAGAAATGAGATTATCTTGGTTGTCATTGTGTGAGTTATTCATGAGTGAACTTCCTAATGGTTTAAAAGGATATTCCTTGTTGTTCTAGGAATTTTTTGAACGAATTTCTGGCATGAAATAGACGGGATTTTACTGTTCCCACTGGTATATCCAAGATCTGAGCTACTTGTTTTTGTGGTAAATCTTCTAGATCGTGCAATACAAGTACACAACGGTGATCGAAACTTAAATTGTTCAATCCCCTTTGAACCAAATCTTGATAATGTAGATGCATTAAATCTGGTGCATCTTGAGCATTAAATAAATCCTTGTCATAGTTTAGCCGTTCTTTGTCTGAATATTTTTCGTTAAAACTAGCTTTTTCTTTGCCTCTAGCTAACTTGCGTCGTTGATCTGTTGCTACATTCCAACTAATGCGATAAAGCCAGGTAGAAAAATACTTAGTTGTTTTTAGTTTAGGCAATCCTTTCCATGCTCGCAAAAAAACTTCCTGTACCAAATCATCTAATAACGATTTGCCGCAAAGTTGATATAGAGTGGAACGTACTCGCTGTTGATAGCGTTGATATAGTAGACGAAAACTAGCGCGAGCGCCTTGCTGACAAAGCAAAATCAATTCTTGTTCTGTCTGCACGCCTGTTTCAGACTCGGTATCTGCCTTACTAGCCTGTTCACTGGCTAACATTTCGCTCATTTTCTAGAAATATTGAGTTCTTTTTTTTAGACTGACAATAGACGATATCGGTTCAATTTTTAGCAATTTATTTTATTTAAACTATGTCTTGTCAATTATGCGATCGCGACGTGAAGCAACTTACCGTTCACCATCTTGTTCCCCGCCAAACTGTCAAACGAAAACAGGCAGAGTCAGGAGAAACGATTGATATTTGTTCTCCCTGTCATCGTCAAATTCATACTCTTTATAGCAATTTGGAACTAGCAAAACATCTCAACACCATTGATAAATTGCAGTCTGAACCAAAAATGCGAAAATTCCTTGGCTGGATTAGAAAACAAGATCCGAGTAAGAAAGTTCGCATTAGAAAAAAGTAATCCTAAATTTGGTTATTGCTCAAAACACTAATTGAAGTTATGGAATCTTTGAGCAAGCGATCGCTAATTAAAATTTATTTAATTTATCAAGAATGATATTTCATAGTTTAAGTTCCTTCTCAAATTCTATTAGCCGAATGGATAAAATAATTTCAGCTAGCATTCTTTGAAAAGCATAATACCAACCCCTCCATCCATCTAATATCCCTTGTTTAATAATTAGGCAGTAAACAAAAATAATAAAAGGAGCAAGCATTTTCTGTTGACGAATGCGATCGCCTAAGCTTAATTCTTCAGTATTAGTTTGAATTAGTTTTTTGGATTCAATAATCATGTAGCGATCTTGCGCCCACAACCAACGAGTCAAAGGTTTGCGATCGTCATGCCAAATTGGTCTGGTTAAAAAAGCAGATTTGCCTGATAGCTGAAGTAGCTGTGTGTGTCCATCATCAATATAAATTGCTTTGCTCTTTTTGAATAAAACTTGACGAGGAGGCAATATAGTTCCTTTAAGAGGTTTTCCAAAAACACAATATTTAAATGCTGCAAAATACCCATCAATCTCAGAATTATTGGATATGGTTTTTAATTCATCAATCAAAAGATCGGTAACTATATAGTCTGCATCCAAAGAAAGAACCCATTCAGTTTCTACCTGCTCTAAACCATAGTTCCATTGGTTAGTATGGTCATCAAATTTACGTTGAAAAATATCTACTTGAGGATGCGATCGCAATATTTCAAGGGTATCATCGGTGCTATAGCTATCAATAACTACAATTCTATCTGCCCAAGTAAGTTGAGCTAGAGTACGCTTAATATTATGGGCTTCGTTATAAGTAAGAATTAGAGGCGTAATTAATTCCAGCATAAATTTTATCGGGTTTAAATAACAATTAAAAATAAAACTAAAATGATACTTTAGCTTGCTGATACTAAGAACTATATACGGTAGTGTTATTCAAAGTTTTTCTCAAGTTATCATCATCACAATTACGATAAAGATCGATTAACTTAGAAGCGGTGCTTTTCCAAGTATAATTTTGCAAAATAAACTCACGAGCTTGTATACCAAAATTTTCTAACTCAGATTGACGAGTCAAACAATATTCAAGGGATTCAACTATGTGATCGACATTTAAATCGCTCACGTAGCCAAAATCTTTTTCTTGCAGCATCGAAGATAAAGCAACCCCTGGAGTGACTAAAGCAGGAGTAGCTGCGGCTAAAGCTTCTAGAACAGCAACACCAAAATTCTCAGAGTAAGAAGTCAGAGCAAATAAGTCTGAACCTTGTAACAACAAGTTTTTCTGCTCTCCCCTAACAAAACCAACTTGCAAAGTTCGATCTTTGAGATTGTATTGTTGAAGCAGTTGGGTTACTTCTTGTTCGTACTCAAGATCTCCATTTCCAGCCAAAATAAAAGTAAAAGATTTGGTAGCCAATTTTCCTAAAGCGGGAATTAAATAATCTAATCCTTTTTTTGGGTGTATTCTTGACAGAAATAAAATAATTAGTTCGTCATTAGGCAAATTATATTTTTGTCTTAATTTTTGTTTTGCATCGAGTATTTGTGGTGCAACAGATAAACCATGGGGCAATACAAAAGAATTAGACTTTAAATTTAAAATAGAAGCCTCTTGTTGTTCTTGTTCGGAAGTAAAATGTAGAGCTTGGGAGCCATTAAGATTAGCCCGTTCGATCAAGTCTAAATAAAACTTTTTTTTCTGCTGCCCCTGCTGCAAAGACCAACCACATAATTGACCAATGGGGCGGCAAATATACGGGACTTTTTTGAATCTAGCGATCGCCATAGCGATAGTAGAAGAGTAGGAAAAAATAGCATGGACATGAAGCATATCGTAATTTTTGATATTGTTCCATAGCCATGCAGTTAATTCTGCGGAAAAAGCAAATTCCCTAACTGCACCGATATTAGGCGAAAAGCGGGGGAAAAATCGCACAGGTACTTCTTGATAAATAATCTTATGCTTGAGTGGAACATCCAATAAACAGTCACCGTAAAAATAAGTGGTAGCAATC
>CAKZYI010000013.1 GCA_937884735.1 uncultured Pleurocapsa sp. | reverse complement strand
ATAATACGAGGAATCTGGACTATTGTTATTTTCATTTGATTCAATAACTGCATTTTTGGGATCGACAATGGCACCAAGATAATATTTTTCTTGGTCTTGCCAAAAAGAATTTTTAGAATTGGGTAGTGTCACAATTGCAGGGTCTTTCGGAAAATCAAAAAATGTGGAATACGAAGACTTTCCATCAATGCCATATACAAAAGTATAAGTACCAATGTAGTGATCGTTTGTATTAACAACCTCATCAGTTGAGATATACAGATCTACATCGAAAGCTTCGGCTTTTTCTGTTCCATCATTCGAAATAAGAAGATCTCCTTTAAAAGTGTCACCCTGATATATAGGAAAACTCTGTCTTTCTAGCCATTCTGCTTGATAGAATCTAGATAAATCTGGAAAGAAATTGCCGTATAAATCTGGTAGTGACATAGTTATCAGTGCTATTAATTACTTAAAAATAGAAAGGAAGTGCGATCGCTGTGATTTGTATCAATGACTTCTTTTCGGTTATAAGCTACTAATTTTGTCAGCGTCATCCGTAAGAAGTGACCAAAAGTGACCTCTTTTGAAATAGTTGAAAAATAAAAGATCAAAAATCTTGTGCCTCAGTATGTTCTTATCTGCGGCATTTTGGGCATTGTAGAAATGTAGAAAATTCTCAATTGCAGGTATATGTATCAAACTCCCGATCGCGAAGTAATGTTAGTTAATAAATTACTCAATCAAGCTGGAGTGCAAAGTAGCTTGAGCGATGTTCAAGAGTTGGTATTGCGGGAGTGTTTTTTAGGCTCTTCTTATCAAGATATGGCAGATCGCTCCAACTATGAATATGGCTATCTTAAAAAAGTTGGTTCCCAGCTATGGCGATCGCTCTCTAAATGTTTGGGTGAAAAAATTTCTAAGGGCAACGTGCGATCGCTCTTACAACATCAGCTTCGCAGCGGCACATATTATACTATGATTCATAACCTCAATTAGCCGTTAAGAGATACACATTAGGGAAATCTATAACCTTGGATGTATTTATTTTTAATTTAAGATAATTAGTTTTTTTTAACAAAGCTTAATATATTATACTTTTATTAACAGTTAAAAATTTATTAGCAAAATTTTACAATGGTAGCTTCATTTCCCTGGCTTACCGCGATTATCTTATTACCCCTGCTAGCAGCACTAGTAATTCCTCTTATCCCCGACAAGGAAGGTAAGACCGTTCGTTGGTATGCTCTTTTTGTCGGCGTTGCAGATTTTATATTAATGGGTTACGCCTTCTGGACTAATTACGATTCCAGCAGCGCGACGTTCCAGTTAACAGAAACCTATAATTGGCTTCCCCAGTTAGGAGTGAGTTGGACCGTATCGGTAGATGGTATATCTGCTCCTCTAGTCTTGCTAGCAGGATTTGTTAGTACTTTAGCAATGCTATCTGCTTGGCAGGTAGACCGTAAGCCACGCTTATTCTACTTCCTAATGCTGCTGCTATATTCAGCGCAAATAGGGGTATTTGTAGCGCAAGATATGTTGTTATTCTTTGTTATGTGGGAACTTGAGTTAGTTCCTGTATACTTACTAGTTTCTATTTGGGGTGGTTCAAAACGTCGTTATGCTGCTACTAAATTTTTACTGTACACCGCAGCAGCTTCAGTATTTATTTTAGTTGCAGGTTTAGGGATGGCTTTCTATGGTGACAATCTCACCTTTGACATTGCCGCTCTTGCGATAAAAGATTACCCCTTAGCACTAGAGATACCTCTTTACGCAGGATTACTTATTGCCTTCGGCGTTAAATTAGCAATTTTCCCCCTACATACGTGGCTACCTGATGCTCATGGTGAAGCATCTGCCCCTGTATCGATGATTTTGGCAGGTGTGCTTCTAAAAATGGGCGGCTATGGCTTAATTCGCTTCAATATGGGCTTATTAACTGATGCCCACGTTTATTTTGCACCAGTATTAGCAACCTTGGGTGTTATCAACATCATTTATGGTGGCTTTAGCTCCTTCGGTCAAACCAACATGAAACGTCGTTTGGCATATTCTTCTGTCTCCCACATGGGATTTGTCCTACTAGGTATTGCATCCTTCACCGATATTGGGACAAGCGGTGCAGTGTTACAAATGCTATCCCACGGTTTGATTGCATCTTTACTCTTCTTCTTAACTGGAGTAACTTACGATCGCACCCACACTTTGTTCATGGATAGAATGGACGGTATTGCAGTAGTAATGCCCAAAGTATTTGCTTTGTTTACCGCAGGTGCAATGGCTTCTTTGGCTCTTCCAGGAATGAGTGGCTTTGCTAGCGAGATTGCCGTATTCGTTGGTTTTACTAGCAACGATATCTACAATCCTACTTTCTCTACAGTGCTGGTATTCTTGGCTGCGGTGGGAATCATTATGACTCCAATCTACCTGTTATCCATGCTAAGACTAGTCTTCTTCAACTCCAATGAAGCACTAGCCTGTGATATCGACGTAATTAAAACCACAAAGCCCACCAATGAAGTGGCGGTATGTTTTGGTAATAGCTGTGTACTTCCTGGCGAAGCTCCTTTTGACGATGCCACTCCCAGAGAAATCTTTATTGCAGTTTGTTTCTTATTCTTGATTGTTGGTATTGGTGTCTATCCTAAGTTGGCTACTCAAATGTATGACACGACCACAGTGGCAATCAATGCTAATGTTCGTCATTCACAAACAATCATTGCTCAACAGCAGCACACTACTGTTGCTCAAGCACCTACTATTCAAAGGTAGAACCATTCTTTTTTAGAATATTGGAATATTAAAGAGACTGATAAACTGCTCCTAGAGTTGAAATCAGTCTCTTTTTGTGTTGATAGAGAGATATTTGAAGAATTGATAGAATGATTTCGATATAGAGTATGAGTTAGAGGCTATATGGTAACTAGAAGAGTTGCAGACATTTTAAAAGATGGTAAACCCGATGAATCAGTAACTATCAAGGGTTGGGTGCGTACCAAGAGAGAATTAAAAGGTTTTTCTTTTGTTGAGGTCAATGATGGCTCGTCTCTAGCAGGTTTGCAGGCTGTTCTAGATACCGATCTGCCAGACTATGAGAATATTCTCAAACAACTCGGTACGGGTGCTTCGGTAGAGATTGCAGGGAAGCTGGTAGAGTCTCCAGGAAAGGGGCAAAAAATAGAGATGAAAGCAGAGTCAGTAATCGTTTATGGTACTGCCGACCCCCAAACCTATCCCTTGCAAAAAAAACGCCACTCTTTTGAATTTTTACGCACAATTAGTCATTTGCGATCGCGTACTAATACTTTGGGTGCGGTATTTCGGGTGCGTAATGCTTGCGCTACGGCTATTCATCAGTTTTTCCAAGAAAAAAGTTTTTTGTGGATACACAGCCCGATTATTACGGCTAGCGATTGTGAAGGTGCGGGAGAACTATTTACCGTCACTAACTTAGATTTGAACAACTTACCAAAGAACGAACAGGGGTCAATAGACTACAGCCAAGACTTTTTTGGCAAACAAGCTTATCTCACTGTAAGCGGACAGTTACAAGCAGAGGTAATGGCAATGGCATTCCAGAATGTCTATACTTTTGGTCCAACTTTCCGTGCAGAGAATTCTAATACTTCCCGTCATTTGGCTGAATTTTGGATGGTTGAACCAGAAATGGCTTTTTGCGACTTGGAAGGAGATCAAAACTTAGCGGAAGAATTTCTCAGATATATCTTTAAGTATGTGTTGGACAATTGTCCTGAAGATATGGAATTTTTTAACAAGTGGGTTGATAAAACTCTTTTAGCCAAAGCCGATAATATTATTAATAATGAATTTGAAAGAGTCACCTACACCGAAGCGGTTGCTTTATTAGAAAAAGCAAAGAAGAAGTTTGAATTTCCTGTGGAGTGGGGTATCGACCTTCAGTCAGAACACGAACGTTATCTAGCAGAAGATTTATTTAAGAAGCCCGTCATCGTAACCAACTATCCTAAAGAAATCAAGGCTTTTTACATGCGCTTGGATGAAGGAGAAAAAACCGTTTCAGCTATGGATGTGTTAGCTCCTGGTATTGGCGAGATAATTGGGGGTTCTCAAAGGGAGGAAAGACTGGATGTCTTGGAAAGACGAATCAAGGAAATGAATATTGAAGCTGATGACATTTGGTGGTATTTAGATTTGCGTCGTTATGGTACTGTTCCCCACGCTGGTTTCGGTTTGGGTTTTGAAAGACTGGTACAGTTTATGACAGGTATGACTAACATTCGCGACGTTATTCCTTTTCCTCGCACGCCTTTAAGTGCAGACTTTTAAAATCATACCTGAATTCACCAACACCACCTGAATAAACCTGAACTTATTCTCTAGCAATACATTACTAATTTATAGATGAATAATCATTAGTTTTTAAAGAAAAGCTAGTCAGGTCTAGATTCTCGACTTTTGACGGCTATTCAAGAATTAGCCACACTTCAAAATAAATGCGGTTTAGTATATTCCTGAATTTTCCCCCTGTTCTAATTCAAAAGTTGATTTGATAATAGTTAAGATATGTTCGATAAGTATCATAAAAACCAATCAGAATGATTGACTAATAAAGATAGGGGATATCAACTTATATCTCTGAATTTTTATTAGTTTCCTCTAAATTAGACATACGATTTTTGTTAGGATCGTCTATGAAAATAGGCGATTTTTTGTTTGATATAGCAATACGGACTTAGATTAAAACACTCATTACTTATTACTTATATAGATTATGCATCGCTGATAAGCTAATCAAAGTAAATTTATACTTCGACTTATTTCGATAGATACTTCTCCTTGATAATTTAGACTTATTAATTACCAATGAATGATGATGGAGTATATAAGTATTCTACCGCTTTCAGTCCTGCGGAAGAGAAATAGTAAACATTATTGTCAACTAAGCATCTCGAAAAAATAGTCCAAAAGCTTTTTTAAGGGGCAAAATAAAATTTTTCAGTAAACTCAAGTAATTAGCATTGTGCAACAGTTATCCAAGAATAAAAAGGGGATAAAATCAGGTATGTTTCTTCTTTTCTTCTATAAATCCTGACACTGACAAGATTGTTATTGGCTTTCAGCTTTCTTGATTAGATTTAGAATTTGGTTCTTCATCAAAAATTTTATCGGGCAAATTTGTAATGTCTCCCTCCATCTTCCAACCCCTTTGACTAGCAATTTGATGCAAGTCATTGATTCTTTGTTGTGTTAGGGGATGGGTAGAAAAATAAGAGGATAACTTGCCCCTAGGATCTTTTTGCTCTGTTTGAATGCGGTTAAAAAAATCTAAACTAGCATTACCATGTCCATAGCAACGAACGATCGCATTCAAAGCATATACATCCGCAGCAGATTCTTGTTGACGACTATAGTGGAGGTTAGTTAGAGATCCTGTCATCCCCACAACATTAGCATCACCAGAACCAATACCCAACATGCTAGCTACAGTTAAGAATACCAGCGATCGCCCCAATCCTTTTAAGTGATCTCTGGCTACATGATGCCCCAATTCATGAGCTAGCACAAAAGCAAGTTCGTTTTCTGACTCTGCTTCTGCCAAGAGGGTAGCTGTAATTAGAATATGTCCCCCAGGTAAAATAGCAGCATTGGAGACGGGACTTTTCTGAATATGGATAGTTAAGGGTGTATAGCTAGAAGAATCTGACTTTTGTAAATCTGCCAACAAACTATCTAAATACTGTTGTTGTTTGGCATCAACTTTCTTATCTTTTTTGGCTAAATCTGACACTAACTGTTGACCTATTTTAGCTTCCATTTCTGGGGAAATACGAGTTGCTAACTGAGTTGCGATCGCGCCTAAAACAACATAAATTAGGGTACTAACAACCGCTACTGTACCCAATAAATAAGCAAAATTGATCAGAGGATGAACCGAAGTAACGTTAATATCCTCTGGAATTTCTTTTGGTTTATACACCATTGATTTTAAAATTTATTCAACGAATTCCCGTACCATAAGCAGTTACTTCGATCGCAACTAATCCCTTACCGCTAGTTCGATTACCAATAGTAGATGTTTCTAAACGAACATTTACCACTTGAGTTGCACCCCAAGAGATAGCTTGCTCTTTCATGCGTAAAATAGCTTCCCTACGTCCTCGATCTAAAACACTTTCATAAACTACTACCCTTCCTCCAACTAGATTACGTAAGGATGAGGCAAACATTTTGAAATAGTCAGCCGAAACTACCACACTTCCCAAGAAAAGAGCAGCCTCATTAGCATCAGGAAGCTCTTGTTTTGCCCCAAAGGTAACTACTGGCACATGGATAGTTTGACGTTCTCTTTTTTTAATATTTTGGAAATGCTTTTTCTCTAAATAATTGCCC
Organism: uncultured Pleurocapsa sp.; assembly: GCA_937884735.1. Taxonomy (GTDB): domain Bacteria; phylum Cyanobacteriota; class Cyanobacteriia; order Cyanobacteriales; family Xenococcaceae; genus Waterburya. Next base: position 6,505 of record CAKZYI010000013.1, on the reverse strand, counting down.
ACAAAATAGCCGACACAGAGCAAAATTACAAAGACTATATCCATAATTATCGCACCTTAACCGCTGTTCCATAAGCAAAAAGTTCTGCTGCACCTTGAGCGACAGAAGAAGTAGCAAAGCGGACGTTTACTACTGCATTCGCCCCCACAAAATTCGCCTGCTCGATCATTCTGTCTACGGCTTCTTTTCTCGCTTCCTGTAACAGTTCGGTATATCCTTTTAACTCACCTCCAATCAAATTCTTAAAGCCAGCCATGATGTCCCTTCCCACATGCTTTGCTCGAATAGTACTACCCTGCACTAAACCAAAATGCTCTACTACCTCTTTTCCTGGTACGCCTTCTAAAGTAGTAATAATGATATTACTATGTCCTGATGAGGCTTGATTGGGATATCTTGATGCCATGATTAATAATGTCTGTAATATTTTAAGTAACTCTTGTAAATAGAGTTCCCAAAAATAAAAAAACTATAAAGTAGCATCAATAACTTTGGTAACTAAAAAAATCTTTAGGTAAAAGACAGTTAAATAAGGTTATCGCCCTCTCATCGTATGTATTTTTTGCTAATCGAATTTAATATTAATTCTCGATCGCAATTTATTCTTGAACTCGATTTGCTAAAGGATTTTGACCCAAATTTTCTTCATCTTCTATATCTGCAACTACATCTTTTAGATCAACAGAATTATTATTAAATTTAGCGGTTATTTGCTCTCTCTGGTTGATTAAATAAATACTGACTATAGTCAATAAAACTCCCGCAGATTGCAAAGTACTCAGTACTTCCGAAAGAATAATCGTGCCAAACAGTAACGCAAAGATAGGAGTCAGAAAAGTTAAAGCACTAAGACTGGTGAGATTGCCTTTTGAAGCCAAATAAAAGAATACCCCATAAGCGATCGCACTACCAAATATGGTTGCATATCCCAAAGCCAACCAACATTCAACAGACATATTCTGCCACTGTTGAGATTCTTGCACCCAAGATAAACCAAACAAAGGCAAACCACCAATAATCATATGCCAACCCGTTGCTACTACAGGATCGCACTGGCGGCTGATATAAGGCACCATCACTGTACCTACAGCCATCGATACTGATGCCAGCAACATCACCCATTCACCATTATCAAACAATGTAAATCCAAATATCAGGCAAGCCGATTAAGCTAATTCCTAAAACTCCTAAGGTTAATCCCAACCAACCCCAAAGACCAATAACTTCTCCAAACAATAAGCTAGACAGCAAAGCAACAGCCAAAGGCTGAGAATCAATCATTACCGAACCCAAACCTGCCCCAGTCTTAACAATTCCCTGAGCCAAAAAACCCTGAAACATTGCCCCATCAACCACAGCAATAGCCAAGATCCACAACCACGCCTTAAGAGTTTTGGGTTGGGGTAATTTCAAAATAGCGGCGACTAACAATACCAAAATACCTGCGGGTACTAAACGTATTGCTGCCATGAAAAAAGGTGTAGTGTAAGGAATAACACCTTTCATAGCTACCATTGCTGTCCCCCAAAGAAAAAATGGAGAGATCAAAACAAAGGCTTTAGGAAATGATGAGGTTGAATCAGAACTAGCTTGCATTCTTGTATTAATTTACATAGTGCCTGTATATGAGTTTACTTAATTCTCAGACAGTTTGTACTTTTGTTAAGCAAATAAATATGTCAGGAAAGACAGATATTTTGGAAAACATGCTTGAAAAGCACTTTTAAGCGTAAGCTTTTCGGTACAATACCCACTGAGTTATATAGCAAGAGCGAAATTATATCTATGGGACGTGCAGAAAAAGTGGTTTTGGCTTATTCGGGTGGAGTAGATACTACGGTATGTATTCCTTATTTGAAAAATGAGTGGGGAGTCAAAGAGGTCATTACCCTCGCAGCAGATTTGGGACAGGGTGATGAATTAGGTCCAATTCAACAAAAAGCATTGAAATATGGTGCGGCAGAATCCTTAGTAGAAGATGCGACCGAAAGTTTTGTTGTAGACTATGCTTTTCCTGCGATTCAAGCGAATACATTATATGAAAATCGCTACCCCCTTTCTACAGCTTTAGCACGTCCTTTGATTGCTAAACTGCTGGTAGACGCTGCGGAGAAATATGGTGCTGATGCAGTAGCTCACGGCTGTACGGCAAAAGGTAACGACCAAGTGCGTTTTGACTTGGGTATTATGGCATTAAACCCCAAATTAAAGGTATTAGCACCTGCTAGAGAATGGGGTATGAGTCGAGAAGAAGCAATTTCCTATGGCGAACAATTTGGATTAGAGTTTCACGTTAAAAAATCTTCTCCTTTTAGTATCGATCGCAATTTACTCGGTCGTAGTATTGAAGCTGGACCTCTAGAAGATCCCATGGTTGAGCCACCCGAAGAGATTTTTGTCATGACCAAAGCGATCGCAGATACTCCCAATGAACCAGAATATATTACCATTGGTTTTGAAAAAGGCTTACCTGTAAATGTCAACGGCGAAAAACTTGCTCCTGTTGCTTTGATTACTAAGCTAAATGACCTGGCAGGAAAACATGGTATTGGACGCATCGATATGTTAGAAAACCGTGTTGTCGGAATTAAGTCAAGGGAAATTTACGAAGCACCAGCATTACTAGTCTTGATTCACGCCCACCGCGACTTAGAAAGTTTGACTTTAACAGGAGATGTTACTCAATACAAACGGGGTATCGAACAGTCTTATGGGGAATTAATTTATCGTGGTCTGTGGTATGGCCCCCTCAAACAAGCTTTAGACGGTTTTATTCAGACAACTCAAGAAAGAGTCACAGGGGAAGTCAGAATTAAGCTATTCAAAGGCAATGCGGTAATTGTTGGTCGTCAGTCGGGCAATTCGATTTATACTCCCGACTTGTCTACCTACGGTGCGGAGGATCAATTCGATCACAAAGCAGCGGAAGGGTTTATATATATTTGGGGTTTACCCACAAGAGTATGGTCGCAAAAAACTAGAGGAATGTAATTATTATTGAGGTATTAATCGCCCTCAAGCTCCTATTTAAAACTAATTTGTAAGCTTCATATAGTTGTTTTGTCTTGGCATTTAACAACTTAAAAATTTTACAGATTACGCCCTGTGCGACTTTTAAAAGTCCCAGCCCCCTCTAATCTCCCCCAAGCTTGGGGGAGACCATTCGTTCCCTCCCCAATTTTGGGGAGGGCTAGGGAGCTTACAAGTTTTAAATAACTTATACCAACAGAATTTAGTATGAGTTTTCCGATCTCCAACAAGCTTTAAAGTACTAGTGAATTTACAGTCGTTGTTTAAATTAATTTTTATTACAATTGTTAATTAAGTTATGTTTCTTATATTTATCAAATATTGCATTTGGTTAAGCAAAACATCGCTATTTTAAAAACGAATAAAATATATATCAATATAATTAAACAAATTATGGCTATCAATGGTTCATTAGAAACTTTTTCATTGCCAGAGTTATTTCAGATAATTGAATCAGGTAGAAAGTCGGGACGACTCAAATTTACTCCTGGTTTAAAAAATAAAGATCCTCACATAAAAGGAACTTTTGAAATTTGGTTTGACAAAGGAAATTTCGTTGCAATTGTTAATTCTCTTCAAGATCAATCTTTAATTGTTGAGGTAAAAAAATATGGTTGGATTGAAGCTAAACATTTAGTTAAAGGCAAATATGCTTCCTTAAGTAGTTTAAAAGCATTTGGTACTTATATAAAAGAACAAAACCTAGTAAATGATTCACAAATAAGCTTGCTGTTTACAACACAAATAAATGAAGTATTAAAGCTATTTAATGTCAATTTCGCTTGGTTTCAATTTGAAGACTCAAATGATAAAGGCATAATTCCTAGCGATGGAGAAACATTTCCCTGGAAGGAAATGACAGGCAAGCAAAAAAAACCTACTGAATTATCCTTAGAAGGAATGCGAAACCTCTTGGATTGGTCTCGTTTTAAAGAAGCAATGCCTCCTAGTGATTGTGGATTACAGAAATTAGCCAAAAATTGCGACTTACATCTCAACTCCATAGAACAGCATTTGTGGAATAATGCAGATGGGTCTATTTCCCTCAAAAAACTAAGCCAGCGAATAAACGTCTCCTTTGACGTAGTTCAGCAAACTGCATTATCGATGATTTTTGCAGGACTAGTTGAAGAAGTATCTATAATTAATTCTGCTATGAAAATGGCAACTGTTTCAAAATATAACCAGACACCTATTTTAGTGAATCAAAGAAATATAGCCACTGTAATTGGAGAGGAAAAATTAACAACCAATAATTCTCTGATTGGTAACTTAGTCAGCTTTTTGAAAAATAATTTTTAAAATAGAGCATCTTAGAAAACACATAAGCGATCGCAATATAGTTTTTCATGATCAATTTTTATTGCTAATTTACATGTCTAAAACAGATAATATCAAAGCATACAGCTTTTAGTTTTTGAGTAAATAATGTCTAATTTACCCCCATTAAACACCGATACAATTTGGGCAATTCTTAAAGAGGAATTGAGTGACGAGACTGTCAATAAATTAACCTGGCATTATTTAGGTTATCGCTTTGATGAGGCTAGCAATACTTGGGACAATAGTGCAACCATTGATGATTGGGCTGAAAAGTATCCCGAACCTCCAGATTTTATTGAAAATCGTCCGCCAACGGTTAAGTTAACTCGTTCAATTCCTAAAGAAAACAAACAATTATTAAAAGAAAAGTTAGGTTTTAAAGGTTACAAATTAGGCGAATTTACTCCTCGGCATACTCGTCGTGCAACTATGGCGAGTTGGTTATTAAGCTATTTAGAAAATTCTGAATAATGTTATTTTTAATAAAAGCGATCGCATTAATTTAAATTAAATTTGATTCAATACTTTCAACTGTTAAGCAAACTAAATAAAAGCTAATAACTGATAGCTGCCAACAAATTATTTTTCAGTTGAATGCTTTAAATTAGCAACGCGGTATGGTTCATAAGAATAATATTTGGGATAGGAATCTAATCTAATGTGTAACCAATAAACTCCCAAACCAGAAGTACTAACCCAAAGAGGTTTCTGGCTGAGATTCAATTTAATTTCTTTACCCAGAGTTTGCCATAGTAAATGTTGTTGTTCTTCTGGTGCGTTGCGAACAAACGCTGCAAGGTGAGGATATGCAGACTCTTTCGTCAGAGGGCGAGGTACAACTAATGAAGCGTCTTTTCTTAAGTTAGCAAAGGTAACAACATCTTCTTGCGATTGAAAATACTGCTGGAAGCTACGATAGTTAGGTTTTACTTTAGCTAATCGAAGATTATTAACTAAGACAAACTCAAATGGGCGATCGCAAGTCTCTTGGGTAATTGGTGGTGTTTCCCTAAAATAAGCGTTTTAAGGGGATGTAACTTATAAAAAAATGAAAAGAAATCTAAAATTTAGATCTTCTTGCCATAGTTGAATAACTTCACCATAGGTAACAAGGCGATCGCTTTGCAAGATGGACATTTGAGAAACATTATCCGAATTAACCAACCTAGATTTAACCGTCCACATATTGCACTTTATATAGAAATAGCAATTATCTCTAAATCTTACTTCCGTCTGACGTTAGAATATACGACGGACACTTTTTTGAGAACGCCCATCGGCAGCAATTGGTTATATGAGCAAGGGAACATTATTTGATAAGGTTTGGGATTTACATACTGTTGGTACATTACCCTCTGGTCAAACTCAACTATTTATTGGTCTACATCTGATTCATGAAGTGACCAGCCCTCAAGCTTTTGCCATGCTGCGGGAAAGAAATCTTAAGGTATTGTTTCCCGATCGCACTGTCGCTACAGTAGATCATATAGTGCCTACCGAAAATCAAGCCCGTCCTTTTTCTGATGTGTTAGCAGAAGAGATGATGCAAGCTTTGGAAAAAAATACTCAAGAGTACGGCATTAAGTTTTACAATGTCGGATCGGGATACCAAGGCATTGTCCTCGTTATAGCCCCCGAACAAGGTTTAACCCAACCAGGTATGACTATCGCCTGTGGAGACTCCCATACTTCGACTCATGGAGCTTTTGGCGCGATCGCTTTTGGGATTGGTACTTCTCAGGTAAGAGATGTCTTAGCTTCCCAAACCCTAGCCTTAGCTAAACTCAAAGTACGCAAAATTGAGATTAACGGCGAGCTACCCCACGGTGTATTCGCCAAAGATGTCATCCTTCATATTATTCGCAAACTTGGTGTAAAAGGCGGAGTGGGTTATGCATACGAATTTGCGGGGACTACATTTGAAGCCATGAATATGGAAGAAAGAATGACCGTTTGCAATATGTCCATTGAAGGTGGAGCGCGTTGCGGCTATGTCAACCACGACCAAATTACCTTTGACTATCTAAAAGGTAAGGATTTTGCCCCTCAAGGAGAAGCATGGGATAAAGCTGTGTCTTGGTGGTCGAGTATTCGTAGCGATGCCAATGCTCAATATGATGATGTAGTTAAGTTCGATGCTGCCGATATTGAA
>CAKZYI010000012.1 GCA_937884735.1 uncultured Pleurocapsa sp. | reverse complement strand
TTAGATATCAATATTTCATGACGATAAATGGCTCAACTGAACTACCAATCTTAAACAGTTTAGTTGAACCAACTGCTCAACCAAATTGCGATTGTACTGACGCTAACCCCAATTACAACCGCCAATGGCAGCAAAATTCCTGTATTGGTCATTTTGACCAAAGGAATAGAGATAGCCATCATCCCTGTTGCTAAACTCCAAATAATAGCTGTACTGCCAATTTTTGCACCTTGTCCTTCCATTGGTTTATTTCCTAGGCTTAGACCTAAATTAAATTGATTAATTAAAGAATAAAAAACAAAAAATTTAAAGCTGAATGTAAGGCATAATCGTACTTACATCATCTACGCCATCAGTAAAAATTGGAGCTGGAGCTGCCATGTCAGAAGGTAGAAATATGCGGACGCTTACAGCAAATAAAGCCAGCAAAAAAATTGTGACTACAATCAATGGAGCTATATACTGACGGAAAAAGTTCATAGTTTGAGCTTGGGCAAAAATATAGTTATGTTAGTTTGAATTATTAAACTAGTCTATAATCCTATCTCACACAGGTTTTCAAATCAATTAAAACTTCTTTGATACGCATATATGCTGAATATATACGTGTCCAACTTCAATCCAAATGATTCGCCTGTATACTACCAATAGGTGCTATTTGACCTAATCTAAACTCTGTTGTGAATCTAATTTCGCTACAATTTAAAAATCTTCTGTCCACTCCCATGTTATGTCAGACTCAGATTTTACTATCCCAATTTCTCAATCCGAAGGCTCTCAGTCTGAACTTAATAGCGAGTATGGATACAAATTACTTAAGTCGGGGGACATAATTAGTCACAGATTTTCTATCGTTAGAGAGTTAGGTAGCGGTGGTTTTGCAACTACTTATTTAGCCATAGATAAACAGTCAAGCACAGACAATAGATGCGCTATTAAACAACTACAACCTAAATTTAATAGTATATCGGTATGGGCAAGTGCCAAAGAACGTTTAGCAACAGAAGCAATGGTGTTGCAGTGGTTGGGAAAACACGATCAGATACCAAATTTTATTGGTCATTTTGAAGAAAACAAGCAGTTTTATTTAGTTTTAGAGTTTATTGAAGGAGAAGAATTTGAACAAGAAGTTCATCGTCAGGTATTAAATGAAGCTGAAATAATTCCATTCTTATGTGACATTCTAGAAATACTTCAATCTGTTCACGATCAAGGGATAATTCATCGTGATATTAAACCATCTAATTTAATTCGGCGTAAAGAAGATGGCAAAATGATTTTGATCGATTTTGGTGCGGTCAAAGAAATTGGCACAATGGCTTTTGATACTAGTAAGCAACAGGTGCAAACCCAAATTATTGGGACTCCTGGATATATGCCCCCCGAACAAAATAATGGTAAACCAATCTATAGTAGCGATCTTTACGCTTTAGGTAGAACGGTGATCTTTGGCATGACAAATAAGTCACCAGTGGAGTGGGAAGAATCGGAATCAGGAGGAGTAAGTGCTTGGAACAAACAAATAGCAATTAGCGAAGCTTTTCTAAAAATAATCAATCGTATGACTGCTGTAAATACTTCCGAACGTTATGAAAGTGCAAGTGAAGTTTTGCAAGATCTCAAGCCTTTAGAAATGATTGGGGAGACTATTGGAGAAAAATATCAGATAGTCAAGTATTTAGGTGGTAAACAGGAAATAAATTCCTACGTTGCTAATAGTTTATCTGCAAAAGATAAGTCCAGGTATTATATCGAAATACTCCATCCAAAAGTCGTTAAATCTTCTTTGTCTGAAACCACAAATCAGATTATGATTGGTTTAAATAATTTATCTATTATAGATAAATACCAACGGCTTCCCAATCCAGTAGAATACTTTGTCGATCGCTCGAAAATATATATAGTTCAAGAGTATATAGAAGGCAAAAATTTAGCTCGAATTATTGAAGACCAGTTTATTCTCTCTGAAGCAGAAGTAATTGAGATTTTAATGGATGCCGCGATCGCTTTGCAGCCAATTCATAAACAGCAGGTTATTCACGGCAATATCCAACCGTCTAGTTTGATCAAGCGTCAAAAAGATCAAAAAATTTCTTTAGTAGATTTTAACTTAGTCAAAGAAGCAATTAATATAATTCCTAATAGTAAAGCTGGCTATATTCCTCCCGAACAAATTGCTGGTAGAGTTACTTATAATAGCGATATTTATGCCTTGGGAATGACAGCAATTCATGTATTAACTGGAACATCTCCCCACAAGTTAGAAAAAAATCCCCGCACGGGAGAAATACTTTGGCATCGTAAGGCAAGAATTAGCCCAAATTTTGCCAGAATACTCGATAAAATGATTTATCTTGACAAAAATCTGCGATATCAATCTCTTCAAAAAGTAGTTAAAGACCTAAAAAAAATAAAGCACAAGTCGAAATTCAGGGGAATTTATAAATATATATTGCTGTTACCTGTCCTAGCTTTTGCTGTTGCAATTGGTTATGCTCAATGGGCGCAAAGAGTAGCAATTTTAGAATTTTACCAAGGAGATCAATTCTTTAGAGAAAAACAATACCAGCAAGCAATTAATTACTATAACAATGGCTTGAAAAAACTTCCCAATACCAAAGGACAAGTAAGAAATTTTGAACCAGTTTGGTTGAAAAAAGCCAAAGCACAAAGACAGCTAAATAAATACGAAGAAGCATTGGCAACCTGTAGCTTGGCACTAAAACATTATCAGAGTCCTCAATTATGGAACTGTAAAGCTCTTACTTTGTATAGTCTAGAAAGATATGATTCTGCTATTACAGCTTACGATGAAGCAATTAAAATTGCTCCTAAAGATGTCTGGCTATGGAACAATAGAGGGGAAGCATATACCAGGCTTCAGCAGACAGACAAAGCTGTTTTTGATTTCCAAAGAGCGATCGATCTAGCTCCAAGCAAAAGTTTTGTACCTTGGAATAACCTGGGTAAATTACACTACCAGCAACGAGAATACGAGCAGGCGATCAAAGCGTACGAACAGGCATTGACAGTTAAGCCAGACTATTTGCCTGCTTTAATTGGCTTGGGTAACGTTCAAAAAGCTAGACGGTTTTATGATGATGCGGCAGAGTCCTATAATCAAGCCTTAGCAATTAACCCAGACTATCAT
>CAKZYI010000011.1 GCA_937884735.1 uncultured Pleurocapsa sp. | reverse complement strand
GGTAACTGTAACCGATGATGAGGCGATCAATTTTGGTCGTCGTTTAGCGCGCGAAGAAGGTTTATTATCAGGCATCTCTACAGGGGCAGCCCTAGCAGCAGCAGTGAAAGTGGGGAAAAAACCAGAAAATAAAGATAAGCTAATTGTGATGATTCAGCCCAGCTTTGGCGAAAGATATCTCAGTACTCCTTTATTTGCAGATTTAGAACAGCCTGTGTTTAATTAAGTAAAACCATAAGCTTTAAAGCTCTCAGCTTTAGGCTTTTCTGATTTTTTTTGAATTATTTAGTAAAACTCATCCGCAATGCTCAATCGTGAATCACTATCAAACACTCCAAGTTAATCCTCAAGCCACACAGCACGAAATTAAATTAGCTTATCGACGTTTGGCAAAACAGTTTCATCCTGATAGTCATAGAGAAGCTAAAAACTGCGATCGCATTATCGCCCTCAATGCTGCTTATGAAGTCTTGGGGGATCAAAAAAGTAGACGTTCGTATGACAGACAACAACAGCTTGGTCAAACAAGCGATTTTTTTGTTAGTCGTCAAGCAAGAAATGCCGCAGCACAGCAAGAATATCAAAAAAGACGAGCAACTGCTAATCCTGAAATTAGCTATCAACAATGGCTCAGAGAAATTTATCATCCCATTGATTCTTTAGTGGTCAAAATTATTCAACCTTTAGAAATAGAGATAGAACAACTATCTGCCGATCCTTTTGATGATGAATTGATGGAAGATTTTGGTAATTATTTAGATACTTGCAACGAATATTGGCAACAGGCACAGGAAAAACTATCATCTAAGCCCAATCCCGCACAGTTGGCGGGAGTCGCAGCTAATCTTTATTATTGCCTAAATCATATTGGAGATGGTATCAAAGAATTGCAGTGGTTTACGATGAACTATAACGATCAATATCTCCATACAGGACAAGAAATATTTAGGATTGCTGGCAAACTACACGTTCAAGCTCAAGAAAGAGCCTGTGCTTTTCTTTGAATAATTAGTAATTAGTAATTTACAGCCAATTTCCAATCAATACGAAAGGAGCCCAATAATAGGGATGACGATATTGAGAATCTTCTTCTGCTAATAGAGCTAGTTGTGCTTGGCGTAAAGCTTTTGCCTTACTGATATTGGTATCAGCAGCCAAATTTTGATAAAACTTACCCATCAAGTTAGCAGTAGCTTCATCATTAGCACCCCATAAAGTTGCGATGGTGCTACGGGCTCCTGCACGTACTGCTACCCCTGCTAAACCTAAAATTGCTTGATTATCACCCTGAGCAGTATTACAGGCACTCAAAACCAATAATTCGATTGGCTGAGAACGTCTTAGACTACCAACTTGAAGCAAATTATTAAATTGGTTGACATTAATCAAAGGATTGCCTGTTTCTGCACCACTCAATATGAAGGTTTGATCGGAGGTAGAGCCAAATTGACCGTGAGTTGCCAAATGAACTACAGGAAAATCAGATTCTTGTAATTTCTGTTGCAGGCTATTTTGGGTAAAGTCTCGATTGAGCAAAATTTCTGACTTATCAAAAATATTCTTGATGGTTTCTAGCTCATCAGCAACTTTGGGGATAGGAGGGAAACGGTATTCAGGAAAGTCTCTCGTGACTCCTGCTGCTAATACCTTTATAGGTTCTTTTGTTAGAGGTTTGGGCGCAGTTAGTTGCAAACCCGAACTTAGAGCGATATCATAATCTTTTTGAATTAGATATTCCTGTTTCTTGCTGTCGTAAAGCAGTGACATCGGAATGTTGCGGAGCGAGCCATCTAATACAAACACTAGAGTTTTTACGTTATTTTTGGTTAATTCTTCTTCTGCTGGTTCGATTAACCAACTGTAAATTTCTGAAGCTAAGGGTAATATATCTTCCTGTAGTGACTCCTCTTGAGATTTTTGAATCTCGGCAATTTCTGCGTTTGCTTGGGCTTCATTACTACCCCGCGTACTACGAATTGCCTCGGCAAAGCCTGGATTAGTTAAGGAGCGACGACGTAGTTGTTTGATGGTGTTATCGACCTTATCTTGGGTAATATTGGGAGTTGTATAGTGGCGTAAAGGCTGACCAGGAATAGTTAGAATTACTTCTAAACGATCTTGCAAAAGTATGGGATAAATTACTGCTGCTTCGGTATCTACGTCGTCAATTAAAACAGGATCTTCTGAGATTTGAGAACAAGGATCGCGGAAAAAATTGTCTAACTTGGCAATTTGTAAGGATTCTAAAACGTCACGAGCTTGAACTAGCTGGGGTGCAGAGGGTTCTTCTTCTAAAAGTAAGCTAATGTATTCACGAAAGATAGGCTCGACAGGGGTAGTTGCCAGATCGCTTCGCAAAGCTTTGATCGTGGTAAATGATGTTTCATAAGCAGTCAAAGCATGGTTGCGATCGCCTTGGAATGCTAGGATTCTACCTAACTGAGCATTCCAGCGATAAGCTACTTCAGGATATTCTGCTGTGGGCGCAAGCTGTAGAGAGCCTTCTGTTAAACGACGTGCTTCGGAATATCGATTTTGTTTTTCATAAAGCAGTCCTAAATAACCCATTGCTTCGGCTTCAGCAGTGGCGTTGTTGATTTTACGAGACTGTGTAATGGCGGTGGCTAATATATTTCCTGTATTGCGATCGATTTTGTCATGGCGAATTAAGCTTTTGGCAAAATTAATCCGTCCATAAATTCCCGCACGATTAGCAGGCAGATTGCTTACCTTGGATTCAATATTGTTAATTCTAGCTGTGATTTGAGGTGTTAATTTCTGGCTTAATTCTAGGTCGAGACGCTCTGATCCATCAACAATTTGCTGGATAAAGTCAGCATCGTTAATTTCTAGCAAGTCTATATTTTGTCTCAAATTAGCGATCGCATTTTGCCAGAATTCTTGGACATCTAATAGTAAACTGAGGCTATTTAATTCTGCTTTGATGCTATCTAACTCATTAGGGGAGGTTTTGATTGCTTGATCGTAGTAACTAATAGCTTTTTGGTAGTTTGCCAAGGCTGATTCGGCTGTACCTCCTGAGCTGGCAATCACATCTAAAATTATGGTCTGGGAAGGAAACTGATTTTGTTTTTCTAAAGCAATCGCTCTTTCTGCATTACCCAAACTGAGTAAAATAGCTGTTTTTTTGCCAGGAGCAGCTATTTTATCAGTGCCTAATAAGCCTAGCTCTAGTGCTTAGGTTGCGACTC
>CAKZYI010000010.1 GCA_937884735.1 uncultured Pleurocapsa sp. | reverse complement strand
CAATTACTTCGCAGTATCGTTCTAGGATAGATTTGGGCATGACGCGGGGTTGACCGCAATCAATACGACGAACAGATTTAACAGTTTTACGCTCTCGCAAAACTCGGTAAATGGTATCTTCGGAAACCCCACAAGTATGAGCCGTTTCTTGAATTAATTCCCGACGTTCGGAACTATAAGCAGGCTGCTGTTCTAGTTTCTGGCGTAATTGAATGATTGCTTCTGGGGGGATTTTTCTCTTTGCCACGATCGCACTTTCCCCTAACTAGATTTGAGTTGTTTGGGGTGCAGTTGTTTCCTCGCCAGCCAGTCGTAGAGAGTCGAAGGAGAGCAATCTAAGAGTTTGGCAATAGAGCGTTTGCTAATACCCTTATCCAACTACATCCTGATATCTTGTTCTTTATCATCCAGTTTGAGTTTGGCGGAAAGACTGCCTCGCGGTCTACCTAATGGTTTTCCTTCTGCTTTGCGTTTAGCTAAGGCTTCCGTAGTTCTTAGGGAAATAAATTCTCGTTCAATTTCTGCTGCCAAACCCAATATTGTTGAAGTTATTCGACTCTGCATGGAGTCATCTAACACCATCTGTTGCTTGGCAATGTGAACCCTGATTTCTCGCTGTACGCAGCATTCAAGTATTTCTAAGACCTGAAGAGTAGAACGAGCCATGCGACTGATTTCGGCAAAGATAACGATATCTCCCGCATCAGCAGTTTCTAGTATTAGCTCTCCCACCATTCGCGATCGCCACTTCAAACGACCCGAAGTTTTGTCCTCAACAAATTTGAGATGACTGATGGCATGGGTGTTGGCATATTCTAAAATACCGTGGCGTTGATTATCTAAATCTTGACGGTCGGTAGAGACTCGCAAATAGGCATAGGCAACCATAATGAGGTTTTCCAAACAAAACTATGTCTGGTATTTAATTGAACGGATAATATTTAGTTTAAACCCAAACAGCCCCGTATAAATGTCCAGTTAATACCATTCTTTTTTCTGGACACTTGAAAACAGAAAGGTTCAAATCCATCTACTGATAATGGTTGTAGAGTTTTTGCAAATAATGTGAGCCAGAAATAGATTTTGCGAGCCATTTGCAAAATAATGTGGGTCGGTTTGTAATTATCGTGAGCCGAAGCGATTATTTTTTGCAGATTAATCTGAGCCGAAAACGTGAGTTTTTGCGAGCCGAAGCTCTAGCTTTTGCAAGCCACTACAGATAGTAAAGACTGCTACTGAAGAACAACCTGAGATCTTAGATGCTGAAATAGTTGAAGATGCTATTAAATCATCTCTTACTCTAAGACAGCGTATAGGAGCAGCAGGTACAGCAGCTTATATTGAAACAGTTAAGATGTAAAGCAATTCTGGCAAAACTTACCCGCAAAGGCTACGATATCGCCGACGAACCGCCTTTGTTTTCCGATCTGGATGCTCTTTATCAGGCAATAAGGGGAATAGATTTATAGCCCCTCAGCCCCCAAAATTGAGGGAGCAAGATTTATTAGAGTCTTCCGAGGTCAAAAAATTTAGGGAACAATTTTAAGATTGAGCTATATTTTCAATGAGCTTGATTACTAAACTATCGCAACGAGGATTAGAAGTAGGAGAGAAATTGTAGGCAGCATCTTTTAAATCTTCAAGATTTGCCTTAAACCATTGCTGTAAATACGATCTTATTTCTCCAGATGAATCATTAAATGCTTCTGATAATTCAGCACAACCATTTAACAAAACAGTAATATCTTCAATATCCTTAGAATGATAAAAATTTTTTCCCCTACCCCGAAAAGCCTCTACTTTACTAGCCAGAATATACAAAGGAGAGAAGATTGAAATATTTTTGCCACTTGGCAAAGTATAGGTAATAGATTCCTTAATACCTTCCAAATACCAACAATTGCTAAACCCCAAAACGCGATCGCCACAGGGCATAATATCAATTATTTTCTCCTCATATTGCCAGCGACAGATTGGAGCATTTTGCTCAGTACATTCTGACAAACCAATCGCTCTCAGCTTGTTTGACAATTGATAGTATTCCGCCCTGGTGAAAATCTCTACGACACAATCTACATCTTTAGTTGGTCTTAACTCTGTTGCGATCGCACTGTTAACGTAAAGAACAATGGTTGCTCCTCCCGTAAACACAAACTTTTCGGGAACTTTTGCTAGGATGGCTGCTACTTGCTCCAAATTTTCAATATTAGGATTTGCCATAAAGCCTTTTTCTCAATTCCTTTACAGCCAATTCCCGTTCTCTCATTTTGCCAACCCGCAAACCATCTACCAAAGATAGTAACTCGTATAGCTGGCGATCTTCTTTGGCTGCTTTTGGTACAGAACGATACAGGGGTTTAATAGCTTGTCCTTTTACCTTACCTGTCTCATATTCCCAGACATAAACATCGCGATCGTTTACTACTAATAAATCTTTTAATGGTTCGGCAGAATGGGCTGTGGGTATTCCTGTAACTAAAGCTCCTGGTCGAGTAGGAAAAGCATATTTTAAGCCATGTATTAAAAATTCTTCTAACGAACCTCTCAAGACTCTTTTTGCCTCACCTCTGTAAAGATTACTTTCTTCACACCGTTTTAAAGCTCCATGAACTTCTGAAGAACTGATGTTAAGACTTTTGGCTAACTTACTATAAGTCCAGTCTTGACCTAAAAGATAAACTTTGAGTAAAACTAGAATATCTTGCGGTCTTAGCATTTTATCTCGATCTCATTTTCTGTTGTTATTCTATATTAGCGAATAGCGAACGAAAAATTTAGCTTATGATAGAAATCAAAACATCGATCGTTTCAGCTTTGGAACAACTGTTAACCTTCGGCGAAGTTGAAGCTTTGGAAACAGGCATTATCAACAGGAGGCAAATTAGGGCTTTGGCGACTATCTCAGGATAAAAAACGGGCTGTTGCGACACCTACCGCAGTTCGATTATTGCAAAGTCTCCCCAATCTACAAGAAACTTGTGCAGCTATCCTCAGTTGTGAGCCAGATATTCGTAGGGCTTGGGGTAAGATTATTGCTGCGCGACTTAAGGATTTGGGCAATCTAAAAGATGTTTCGGGATTGATTCAAACGATCGGCACTTTGGAACAAGCTTCTAAAACCATTCTGCAACAAATATCAGACTCAGTAATAACCTCCACAGAATTTACCGAACTAGAAAAAAAAATCATCGGAACACCAGCCGAACAAGCACCAGAAACCACTAAAATAAATCGAGAATTAGCCGCAACAGCAACTATGG
>CAKZYI010000009.1 GCA_937884735.1 uncultured Pleurocapsa sp. | reverse complement strand
AGTACTACTATGTCATTAGGTAAATTGTAGCGGCGCGATCGCCCTTTGGGTAACTCAACTTCAATTTTTGAAGCAAGGAGATTTAGATCTATGTTTAATATTTGGGCAACTGCAATAGCTGCCAGATAGTTACTCGCGTTGTGTTCTCCTGGTAAAGGCAGAGGAAAATTATGTCCTAATGCTTTGATATTATTGCCGTTGACTTCTCCTTTAATATCGCCCCCTGTCATACCGTAGGTAAGAGTTTTATTCTGCCAAACTTCTTGGGCGGTATCGATTAACAATTGATTATCACAGTTTAGGATAGCCACGCTAGATTTGGGCATATGTGCTAAAAGTTCGCACTTAGCGCGAGCGATCGCTTTTCTTGAGCCTAGACGACCAATATGGGCTGTTCCTACATTAGTTATAATTCCGATGGTGGGGCTAACAATGTCGGTTAATAAGGCAATTTCTCCTTCTCCTCGCATTGCCATTTCTATTACTGCATAATCGTGTTCTGGAGTAATTTGTAATAGGGTTTTGGGGACACCAATTTCATTATTAAAGTTGGCTTGAGTTTTTAGCACTTTTCCCTGGGTACTTAATACTGCCGCCACCAATTCCTTAGTACTGGTTTTACCTACAGAGCCAGTTATACCAATAATGGGTATATCTAGTTGATTGCGCCACCATTGAGCAATCTTTTGATAGGCTTCTAAGGTGTCTTTTACTACAAACTGAGGGACATCTATAGTTTCTAATCGACGATCAACAATTACGGCGATCGCCCCTTTAGCGATCGCTGTTTCGACAAAGTTATGTCCATCAAAATTTTCTCCCACTAATGCAACAAAGATTTCTCCTGGCTTAACAGTACGACTATCTGTAGTAATACTTAATACAGAAACATTAGAGATAGAAGAATTGTCATTCAATACAGATTGAATATCAAGAATCTCACTTAAGTTCGATAGAGAAAAATAGTTGTTCATGGTTTTGTTTGCAGGAAAAAATACTTAGATATGCTTTGGCTGAGATTTGATATAAATAATTTGAGTGTATATACACACAAGTATTATTGAAAATCTTGTTTAAAAATTTACACCAATATATAAATTAAACCTTTATTATTTAAGGATAAGGAATTATTTTAAATCCAGAAATATCAATATTTTTACACTATCTTTTGCTAATTGAAAGTCGAGAGAGGATAATTTATCATGGTCAGAAATAAACATAAAACAGCCTCTCCTTCAATAAAAGAGCTACAGCAGCAAATTTATGACCATTTATAGTACTGTGTTAAAAGTGAATCTGCACTGGAAGTATTAGAAAGATTTAATTACTTGTTTATTAAAGCAACAGGATATCAAGATAATCGTATTCGCATAGCTTTGGAAAATATTATTGAAAATACTACCGAAGCAGAATTTCCTTTGTTCTTTAATCGTTGCTGCCATATTATAGTCAATCGCTGGCAAATGCAGCCTCATTGTAAGATTGAAATCATCGAATTGGTTTGCTTACTAGAGCGTGCTTTGCCTCCTGGAGGTGCTGTTTCTCGCCATGCCAGAAAA
Organism: uncultured Pleurocapsa sp.; assembly: GCA_937884735.1. Lineage (GTDB taxonomy): Bacteria > Cyanobacteriota > Cyanobacteriia > Cyanobacteriales > Xenococcaceae > Waterburya. Next base: position 6,405 of record CAKZYI010000009.1, on the reverse strand, counting down.
CAAAGACAGCTAATCAAAGACTTTCTCTCCAGCGAATATTTTGTCCGACTCCAGCGTCTTGCTCGTCTAATTGATGGTAGCCTAGAGCCTGAATATCGGAGCAATAATCGTATCGAAATTGTAAGTAATTCTGTTGGTGATTTAATTCAACGTTATCCCTATCTTCATCAACACTGTTTACTAACCGAAGGTAGTACCGAAGAGTTTCAGCAAACAGTAGAAACTATTCAAGCAGGAATTCAATCAGACTATGAATTAAATCTGTCTCAATACATAACCCATCGAGTGCGATTAGCTCGACTGGTTAAAAAATACAAAGCAGCTAATAAGACCAAAATTCCTAAAAGACTAATCCAAAAAGTAGAAAATCCGACTCTTTTAAGCGATCGCGATTTAGATCGCGCCCTGCGTCACTATATGGGTAAGGTTAGCCACAACCACACTTACTACGATTTATCACAGCAGTTTTTAACTCATACCGCTCAAACTCGTTCCTACAAGGAATTCAAAGACGATTTATATGAATATATTGTTTCGGGAGTAGATTCTCGCTTTGGCGAACGCCGATTTAACAATAAGCTGTATGACTGTCTCCAAGATACTATGACAGAATTTGAAGATCGTGAATTAGATGAATTTTTGACTATGCGTACCTACTGTCAATTGTTTAAGTTTTTGGTGGTGGATGGTAAAAGCAACTCTAATCACGAACGTTACCTGGATTTAATTACTTATTTGGGTGAAGTAAAAACAATTGGCTTGTTGTTAAAGCTAGTTTTGCTATGTGGAAAAGTCAAACCATATTTAGAGCAAAGATTTTCGATTCTCTTTTCCCATTATGAAGCTGTATCAGAAGATCAAGCACCCTGGTTAGTCAAGTCGTTAGAAAATCTTCAGGTAGCCTTCAGCGTTCATTTTGGTGAAGCCGACTTTTCTTTGATTCAGATTATTTAGTCTATGGTTATTGGTTGTCTATTATTGAACTAAGGTTAATATATGGCATGAGTTCATTTATTTTAGCCAGTGATTAGAGACATAAGTGGTTCGCAAAAATCAATTGATGAAGAAAGTAACGTTATCTATAACTATTTATTTGATTGCGCTAGCAACGAACCTCCGCAAACAGTAATTAGGAAGTTTAATAGTCTATTTATTCAAGGAAAAAGTGAAAATAGAGAAGTATCTCAAGCTCTAAAAAAGATTGTTTTTTCTATTGCCAATCCACAGAAGTTTAATCAAATATTTAGTCACTGTTTTTATATAGTTATTAATTACTGGATAGCTACTCCAGAATCATTGTTTTACGCATCTGAACTACTTGATATTTTAGAAATCATCAGCAAGAGTTCATCTTACGATCGCTTACGCAAACAGTTGATCAAGTTGATTATAGATTATCAAAAATCCCCAGAATATTTAAAGTTAAAAGGGCTTATTACTATAATTCAAGAACAAAAAAACAATAGCAGAAATAATATTTATTTCATCTAATCAGAAGAAAGCGATGAAATATCTGATAGCAAAGGATACGAAAGCGAAATTATTAACAACTATTTATATCGCTACACTTTTCTCTACCAATACTTTACGCCACAAAACTCTGAACTCAACCAATTGAATGAATTTGTTATATCTCTACAAGACAATCATTCTAAAGATTTTGAAATAAAATTATCTAGACATATTATTTATCGTTTTCGCCTCAAACAAGTAGCGAAAATGAAGTTATTATCTAAAGGTGCAGGAAAAGTAATTAGCAAGGTTGATAATCCTTCTATGCTTTCTGAAAGAGCTTTTAGAGTAGCATTGAAACAATATATTGGTAAAATAGATGCTAAACAAACATTGTTAGAGCGATCGCAAAAATTTGTCACAGATAATAAAATTCGTAATTCTTATCAAGTATTCAAACAAGATCTGTATATATTTTTAACTAAAGATATTAAAGCTAGAAATAGTAATTATAATTTCGAGCAAAAGCTAGAAAAAAAATTAGCCACAATTTTTCCCCAATCTAATCAAAAGCCCCTCAACAATACACAAATTTTACAAACTTGTCGTCAACTATTTAGCTTTTTAATTACTGAGTCTAATTATTCAAATAATTCCCTGGAATTTGCCAGCCTAGTTGCCAATTTGGGTACAGCTCAAGTAATGAAAATTTTAATGAAAATTGCTCTTATTTGCCCTGAATCAAAGCCTGATTTAGAAAAAAAACTTTCTTCAATTGTTAATCATTACCAATTACACAAAGTCAAAGACGCACCGTGGGTAGTCAAAACATTAGAACACCTGTTGATTGCTTTTGGCATATATTTTGGTGAAATTGACGTTTCTATTGCTAAATCAGTAATCAGTAATTAAAAAGCGTTATCTTAAAGCTACTGGTTTAAAACTAGATAATTTAGATATGCTTTGTAATCAAGAACTGCTCAAATTAGAGTTGTTTCAACAGCTGAAAAGCGATCGCTTGGAATGGATATGCGATCGCGCAACTAAAGTAAATTTAGCCAAAAAAGAAATCTTAGTTAAAGAAGGAGATCCCCACAGAGGCTTCTTTATATTGATTTCAGGAAATATCAGCATTACTCGCTTTAGTGAAGGTTTTCAAATGCCTATTGGGCAACATCGCGCACCTTCTTTTTTTGGTGAAATTCAAATTATGACTGACGATCCTGTTCCCGATACTTTAACAGCCATAACTGATTGTGTTGCCTACGAAATAACTAGTGAAGACTTTCTAACACTAGTCCATCAGTGTCGCAACTTTGAGAGAACAGTATTTCAAACTATCCAGCGTCGAGTAAAAGGATTGGAGTCTTTTATCCAAAATCGCGAAAAAATGGCTGCTTTGGGTACTTTGGCTGCGGGTTTAGCCCACGAATTAAATAATCCTTCTGCTGCCGTGGTACGCGCCCTCAAAGATATTACTCCCGCTATTAGAGAATTAGAAAGGATGAATCTGGTTTACGGACAGCGTAATGTCGAAGAAGAACATACTGCACAGTGGTTAAAAGCCAGAGATGACGGCTATGAGTCGATTATCAACCGTACTATCGATCCTCTAGAACTCATGGATCGAGAAGATGCAATCTTAGACTGGCTGGAAAACTATGGCATAGAAGATGCTTGGAAACTAGCCGAACCTTTGGCAGTAGGCAATATATCTCTTGCTTTATTGGATAAGCTTACTCAACGCTGGTGTAACGAAACCACAGAGTTAAAAAGTATGGGAGTGCGTTGGTTGGCGTTATCTTTTGAAGTGATGTCGACTATTCAGTCTGGCTTAAGGGGTGCAGAAAGAGTTTCCGAACTAGTCCAATCGATGCGCTCTTATTCCCACTTAGATCGGGGTGCAAAACAACTAGTAGATGTGCACCAAGGAATAGAAGATACGATTCAGCTACTATCTCACAAACTCAAGCAGGAAATTGAGATAAAACGCCATTACGACCGCTCCTTACCCAAAATACAGGCTTATGGCAGTGAATTAAATCAAGTTTGGACAAATTTGATTGACAACAGTATTGATGCGATCGCCAATCAAGGTATGATTAAAATAATTACCACCAACAAATGCGATCGCATTATAGTTAAAATCATTGATTCTGGAACAGGTATACCTCCAAAAATTCAATCTCGTATTTTTGAACCATTTTTTACTACCAAATCCGTAGGCAAGGGTTCTGGTTTGGGATTAGATACTGTTAGAAGAATTGTGGAAAATCGTCATCGTGGTTCAATTTCTTTGGAACCTGAATCGGATATGACCTGTTTTGTTATTTGCTTGCCAGTTAGTTGAAGAGTGAAAAATTATATATTTCAATTTGTTTATTTGTGTAACTGCGTACTTCAACTTACACTCTTTGATTTTTGCTTTTTATCTATAGCCGTTGTGTAAAGCCAATATTCCCGATAAAATCTGGCAGATGTACTTTTATGACTCTTGCCATCATCATTATTAATAAAATGTTTATTTAAACTACTCTGTGAAAGAATTCAGGTTAATCTTAAAGCATATACATATCGCTCAATATACGGTATCTACAATTACACGAGGCGTAACTACCAAAATCTAATGACATCACACGAATTAATCACCCTAGCCCTTTTACTTAGCCCTGGTATGGCTTTGTCAGTACTCCTCATGTTAACTTTTGCCAAAGGAGGCTAAATCTTTCGCTCTTGGCAAATTTACGCCACAAAGCAGTCGTCAATAATCTAAGAAAATCGACTCTGACTTGAATTTCATTTTGCGGCTCATACAAGTTCAGTTGAATATCATATCCGTTTCAACTCTTGAATTAAATCGAGCTTACAAAAATACTAGCCGTTAAAAATGTTTCTAATTTGCAATAGTTAATAAGATGATCGATAAATTTATTCTTCTAATTCATCAGTTAGGGAATGATTGGGCTTAGAAGTAGATGTTGAGTTGGTCAAGCTCTTTTCCAAATCCATTCTCTTTTCTATCTGACACAAAAAGTAACCAGTCATCATCGCTGAAGCTAGCAAGTGAGCCAAGTTTTCTCGGTCTGTGGTTATTTTAACGTTAAAGTCTCCTGCGGGGAGCATTCCTACCAAACCTTGTACATTCTGAGAAATGATTTGTTTCACGTCAGGACTAGCCGACTGAGCTATTTGTGCCAAAACTTCTGGATTTTGTAGACGCAAATATTGCATCAAAGTATTGTAGTTTTGCTCTTGGTGTTCAGAATTCAAAAAATCAAAGTTAAATATCATTCGTTACCCAAATATGGATGTACGCTGCTTCTACTTTGACATAGTTTTGGTGCTAGTCGCTACTCAATAATAGACCAAAAAACAGCTAGGATATAGCCATATTACTGATTTCAAAGTATTGATGGAATTTATTAGTCACCTCTAGCCAATAGGATCTACCATCTGCCTGTTCTCGTTTGCGAATAAACCCCAATTGAACTAATTCACTAACCTGTTGATAGGCACTACTACCGCGCAAATCAATTAATTCTGTTTGTAAAATTGGATTTTTGATTGCTACTGCTGCTAAGGTACGCAATGCTCCTTTTCCTAACTCCGCAGGAACTAATTCCTTCAAAAGATATCCATATTCATCTTTTAGCTGTAGGCTATATCCCGCTTCTGTTTCAGCGACTTCTAAAGCACTATCACGATGAGCATAATCGTTCATCAACTCAATCAAGGCATCCTCCACCAATGCCCGATCTTCTGCGGAAATTTTGTTTGACTCTCTTAGTGTTTGTTGATTGAGACAAGCAAATATTTCATCGATAGATAGTGGTTTACCTTTGATATAAAAAATTGCTTCGATTTTAGTAGCTAATTTCATAATTATCGATCTTAATCGGTTAGTTTATTTACTTTTTATTAATGGAAAAAAATGACCAACTGGGCCATTTCCCGCACCGATATTTAAAGAATTTTCTAAAGCAGTAGTAATGTATTTTTTGGCGGCAGTAACTGATGACCACGAGTCCTTTTCTAGGGCTAAATTAGCGCTGACAGCCGCTGAGAGGGTACATCCTGCACCGTTGGTATTTTTGGTATCCACAAATTTGCCCCGAAGTATTTTCAATTCCACACCGTCATACCAAATATCTGTACCTTGATCGCCTGTGTGCAATCCACCGCCTTTAACCAAAACTACCTTGGCTCCCAGACGCTCATAAATCGCGACCGCAGCCTGTTTAACCTGGTCTAGGTTATCTATAGCCAAACCACTCAAAATCTCAGCTTCATAGCGATTTGGAGTAATAATAGCCGCTTGAGGAATTAGCAGCTTTTGTAATAATGCGATCGCATTATCATCGATTAGCTTTGCTCCTGTCCGCGAAACCATTACAGGGTCTACCACTAACTGAGGTAAATTAAACTCGCTAATGTGAGATGCTACCATTTCGATAATTTCACAACTAGGCAACATACCCGTTTTGACCGAATCAACCTGGAAATCTGTTGCAACTGCTCTAATTTGAGCTTTCACCATAGCCAGACTCGTGGTTTCTACTAGATCTACCCCTTTTGTGTTTTGAGCCGTAACACAAGTAAGTGCGCTAGTACCATGAACACAGTGGAGGGCAAAAGTCTTTAAATCGGCTTGAATTCCTGCCCCGCCACCACTATCCGAACCTGCAATAGTTAGAGCTATTTTGGTCATAGATTTACCAGATTAATTTAGAGATTAATTTAGCCTTTAGGAAAACGTCTTCTTTGAAGGAAATCAGGTATTTCGATGCGAGAGCGATCGCTTTCTCTAGCTATGTTTGTTCTTTCTGGCTGTTGAACTCCAGCCATTGAGGGAAATACACTTCTTTGTTCTGTTTGGGGTTCTTCTAAGTCAAAATCACCTTCGGACTCGCCATCAAATCCAGTGGCAATCACGGTAATTCTGATTTCTCCTTC
>CAKZYI010000008.1 GCA_937884735.1 uncultured Pleurocapsa sp. | reverse complement strand
GCATAAAGTGTTAGGATTCATATTGAGATAAAGATCGGCAATCCAGTTTGTATTCGATATTAGTAGGTTTTTCCATAAAGTATTGATTGGCTTTTTTCCGAAGATTTAGCTCTCTACATCACAAATGCATTGAGGAGACATTACAGTTCATGTCAATTTACGTCGGTAACCTTAGCTACGAGGTTAACCAAGAGGATTTAAACGAAGTATTTTCTGAATACGGAAGTGTTAAACGAGTTCATCTTCCTACTGATCGTGAAACAGGTCGCAAACGCGGTTTCGGCTTTGTTGAAATGGAAACAGAGGCAGAAGAAGATAAAGCAATCGAAACTCTGGATGGAGCAGAGTGGATGGGTCGTGAATTAAAAGTTAACAAAGCAAGACCTCGCGAAAACAGAAATTCCTTTGGTGGCGGTGGCGGAGGTCGTCGCAACGATCGCTTTTAAGCTCAAAGGTTAAATCAAATTGCGCTTCTGGAGAGCAAACTAGACTAGTATACTAGAAACTCCCAGGGGCGTTTTACTGTGTAATGAGGAATTCTATATAGATGGCTAAACGTCGTAACGCAAAAAAAGAAAAAGCAGCTCGTAACAAAATAAACGCTCGTAAATTCCGTAAACAAACTAGCCGTTATGGAAATCGTGGCAGACGCAATTACAATAACACCGAGAAAAAAGAGACAACTGAAGAAAACAACAATTCTTCTGAGTCCACTTCTACTGCAAACAATAATTAATAGAAGTAGAAAATTAGTTTAATTAGCTTTTCGTCGAAAATCGTTTTAATTGTTTTTCGCTCGAAAAGCTATTTTTTTGAGCGATGATACATTTTAATTAGTAAAGGCTACTTTTTCTAATAGTTTGAGGGGAGTTAATTTTTTGAGTAATTCCAAAGAATGAAGATCTCGGACAAATAAAGAGCCAGCAAAACCTAGAGAGTTGATCGGAATAGTTTTAAAAGAGTCTTGCGATCGCGGTACAATCAACATCCATTCCCTTGTAGCTAAAAAGTTATATGCCCCTGATTGTTTAGTTGCAGCATCATCAGCCAGGCTAAGTTTATCTAACAAAGCATGATATTGCTCCAACATTATCTCTGCTGCTTGTTGGGGAGAATATTTTAGGGACAAATCTAATTTTGCTACCTGATGGCGAAAAGAAAAGCTGTCAATTAGACCAAAAGAGTCTTGAAAAACAATCTTGGCGATCGCTTTTTTAATCGGAAGATGAATCACATCTGCCATAAAAGGCAAAGGAATCAACTGAAGATGCTTGTGTTGTTGAGAAGCCCCAGCCGCTTTTCCTCCATTAAAAAAAGCTAATCCATCTATTTCTTGCAAACAAGAGCATAGGGCGGTAAAGTCAGCCAAATTAAGCAAATCTGTTTGTTCTTCAAAAGCACGAGTCACAATCAATAAATGATTGTCTACCACATTAAACTTATTGAGCAGGCAAATATGGCTAGAAGAGATATCCCCGACAAACATATCTGGTTCGTAAGGAAGAAAAGGATCGCATCTTTTCCCAGTTTTTTTTTCTTTTTTGTTATGTTCCTGTTTAGCTTGCTCTTTTCGTTTTAGATTTCCTTTAGTACGGACTACAAAACAAATATCATCCTGTTCGATTAGCTGATACTCGGTTTTAATCGATTTTAAAGTACCACATTCACGAGCCAATTTAGTTGTTTGTTGAGTCCTCTCCCACAATGTACCTGGCTGAATGAGAGAACTTACTGGAGGATTAGTTATTGATTCTGACATAGTTCGCAATAAGCGATCGATAACTATCCATTATCCATCGTTAATTATTAATTGTTTAGTACCGCTTGACAATCCTTAGTAATTTGCTGTTTCAAAGCTTCTACCGAATCAAACTTTTGTTCTGGACGTAAAAACTCGATTAGATTGACTTTTAAACTCTGACCGTATAAATCTCCCGACCAATTGAGCAAATGTACTTCAATGGTAGGAAAATCGCCCGCCACCGTGGGACGACAGCCAATATTCATTACTCCTTTTACTATATTTTTGTTTACGAAAACATCAACTGAATATACACCGTATCGGGGCAAAAATTTTTCAGCGGGTAGTTCTAAATTAGCCGTAGGAAAGCCGATTGTCCTGCCCAATAGCTGTCCTGTAACCACTGTTCCTATTAGGCTATAGGGTCTACCCAGCATAGTATTTGCTACTGCTACATCTCC
>CAKZYI010000007.1 GCA_937884735.1 uncultured Pleurocapsa sp. | reverse complement strand
ACTCCAGGGGATCTTTTAGCAGATGCAGCTACTTTATCGGCTAAAGGACCATCCCCCAAAATTTTTAGTGGCAGCCTGCTACCCAGCTTTGACCAAGCTGATAGAAGGGTTTGCGTTCCTTTTTCTGGGGCTTATCTACCAACAAATAAAGCATAGTTGCCATCTCCCATTCCTGGTTCGGGTGCGGGATAAAGAAAGTTAGTTTTAAAAGCAATTTTTTGGGCGGGTAAGCCACCTTGAATAAATTTCTTATGGGCAAAATTACTATAGGCAATAAATACGTCTATTGCTTTTAACCAAGTTCCCAATATGGCGTGAAATTTAATCGTAGATACTGCTGCTGCACTGGCAATTCTACTCTGACGATAGCAACTACGAACAATTCCTGGGAGGGGATTTTTGTAAGTAAGACAAGATTCGCAGACATGACCGTCTCTAAAAAATAAGCCATTGGCGCACATTAAGCGAAAATTGTGTAAAGTCTGCACTACAGGAACTCCTTCCTTACGAGCAGCGTAGTAAGCTGCTGGCGAAATTAGGGGAAAAGTATTGTGAAAATGAGCTACCTCAGGTTTTTCTTTTTGAATTAGGGTTTTTAATTCGTCGTAGACTCGATTGTTCCAAAAGCTAGCTCTCGCCAAGCTTATCGGATTCATTTTTGAAATGGAATTGTTATGAACAGTATAGCGAATTACCCGATGACCGTAAGACTCTAGTAAGCCAGCTTCGGTTTCAAAAATAGTATCCTCTCCGCCAAGCTGCTGATATTGATTATGAACGAGCAAAATACGCATAATTTTCTCTAATTTTGTTTAAGAAGTTGTCGGAAAAGTCTAATTCACTACATCAAAGCCCCCTTGAATTAATGCCAGTTTTCCTAACTTTGTTATAAGAACTGGCTTTCAAATTTTAGGGTGTCGGGGACGAAAAAAAAGAAATCGAACGTTTAAAAAAATAACTTCTCAGATATCTTTTAAAATCGGTTCTATAATTAGCGTTATATTAATAAGAATTAATATATTAAAACTCAAGTAAATTACCATTAGTTACAATCAACAATTTTTATATTAATAAAATGCAGAATCATAAGTTAACAGTGTATACAATCTGCCTTATTAATGCTTTTTGACAAAAAAGATAAATAACAAATTGATATATAAAATTTTATTGACTATTTTTTATCTTACTATACAATAAAGATATTCTGTTATAGAATATTATCTTTTTTCGTGGTATAAAACTTCGGCTTTATAAGTTTTTTGATACATTATTATATTGATAACTGTATTTATTTTATTCATATTTTAGTTTTTTATAATTATAGAAGTTGTGAAAAATCAGTATATAAGTCATAGCAAAACAGCAAGAAATGATGCCTCTTTAAAAGTTACTTTTTTGTCTAATTTATGGAACTTTAATCCTTATCAAGAACTACTAATTAAAAGCTTTGAAAGTGAAAATATAATAGTAAACTCGGTTATAGCAAAATTATTTTTTTTACCTACTATTTTGCAACAAAAACCAAATATCGTTCACATTCAGTTTTTACAATATTTTTTAGCTTCAAGAAATACAATTTATGGCTGGTTAAAATTTGCTTTGTTTATTACGCAAATTGTTTGTTTGCGCTGTTTGGGAACTAAAACAGTTTGGACTGTCCATGAATGGGAAGATAAAGTTAGCAAGAAGGGCAGTCATAATATTTCTCCTCTTAAATGCCGAATTATAGGCAAAGTATTAGCGGGAATTGTTACTCATTGCGATTCTTCTAATGCTCAAATAGTCCAAGAGTTGCAGTTGGATCGAACTAATAAAACTAAGGTATTTACCATTCCTCATGCCAATTACATTGGAGCTTATACCAATAATATAAGTCGGGAAGATGCCAGACGGCAGTTGGGAATTGCTTTAGAGGAATCAGTCTTGCTCTATTTTGGGAGTATTCATCGCAACAAAGGCGTAATCGAAGCGATCGCAGCATTTCAAAAAATCGATAAACCATCGATAAAATTTATCGTGGCGGGAAAGCCTTCCGTACCCATTAGGGCTTCAATTCTGGAACTAGCTGCTGATTGTCCGAATCTAATGTTTATCGATCCTCCAGAACATATACCCGATGATGAAGTGCAGCTATACATGAATGCTAGCGATGTAGTAGTTTTGCCGTACAAAGTTTTTGCAACCTCTGGTGTAGCTTTGTTAGCCATGTCCTTTAAAAAAGCTTGTATTGCGCCAAACTTAGGATTTTTTAAAGATATTTTTGATAATAAAGGAGCATTTCTTTACAATCCTATGGCTCAAGATGGTTTGCTTCTAGCTATGGAACAAGCGATCGCCCAGTCTCAACAGTTAGCAGAAATGGGTGCGTACAATTTTACCGTAGCCGAGCAATGGAGTTGGGATTATGTGGCATCCCAAACCCTCAAGGTTTATTTCTCCTGTCTCCAAAAAACTTATTCAACAGTCGATGGTGAATGATTATATTCATTTCAACAACTCGATTGCGAGACAGCCCGTTCTTGGGGAGGCGGAAACGGTAGGGTTTCCCGACCATGTTCCACGCCGTCTTTGCCCAAGGGTCGCGACTGTCGAGGGCGGGTATGCTGAGGTTTCCTCCGCACCCCTCTTATTCCAATTAGTTTCCTCGCGATTGATGGTTTTTTTGTCATTATGATTGATTATTTCTCGATATAAATCTAAGTGACGACTTGTCTGTAGCTCCAGGGAGAACTCAGTTTCGGCTCTGAGGCGTGCATTTTCTCTTAATTTTTGGTGACGATCTTTATCGGCTAAAACCCATGCAATTCCTCTAGATAAATCATCAACGTCAAAGGGCTGCGCCAAATAGCCGTTGTGTTGATGTCGAACAATATCTTTTAACCCAGTGGCGTTAAATGCTACGACAGGCGTACCGCATGCTAAAGATTCCGAAGCAGTCTGACCAAAAGCTTCTTGTATTGATGGTACGACCATTACATCTGCGGCAGAGTAAACTAAAGCTAGGGCAACATCATCATGGAATTGCCCTAAATAAGAAACTTTAAACCCCAAATCTGCTGGCTCAGAATTTTCTGCCGCACCAAAAATGACTAATTCTATAGAAGATTGTTCTAACAAGGGTTTGAGTTTTTGTAAAGCAGGTTCTAGAAACTGTAAACCTTTTCTAGGATCTTTTGTAATCCCTGGAGATGCACCAAATAAGATTAATTGTTTATCTGCTGGTAATTCCAGAATTTGACGGGCGATCGCACTAGATACTGGTTTATATTTAGTAATATCCAATCCGTGAGGAATGACCTTAATTGGAGTCTGGGCGAATAAAAGACTTTTTTTAGCTTGTTCTGCCAACCAATGACTCGGACTAATTAATGTCAGGTTGAGATTTTTCCAAGCTTTGGCTTTTCGCTGCCACACCCAACGGGATAGATCGAAAGAGCGATCGCTTTTTAGTTGGGGACATTGACCGCAGCGATCCTCAAAGCGATCGCATTTTTGGGTATAGTGGCAACCTCCTGTAAATGCCCACATATCATGTAAAGTCCATACCAAAGGTTTGTTTAGTTTAGCCAGGGTTTCAATTTGCAAAAAACCATTACAAATCCAGTGGAGATGAACTAAATCGGGATCGATTTGCAGAATTTTAGGATTTAAAACATCGGGAAACCATTGAGTTGAAAACAATTTACGTTTTCTATGAGGTGCCAGACGTAAGGGTAAATTACTTAAGGGAGGAGCGAGTTTGGTTCTAATTGCTCGATCGGCAATGACAGTGCTATCTAGGGAAAATTTAGCCCGTACCAACATCTGAGAGTTCGTCTTTCTCAGGGATAGTCCGCGATGCAGACGATAAGCCGCTCTAGCTGCACCATGTTCGATATCGGAGGTGCTTAAATGTAAAATTTTCAAAGTTTGTTACCGAAAATAATTAATAATTTTTGATAGATAAATAGAATAGAGCGATCAACTTTGCTTTCCCGCCTCCTAATTCCTACTGCCTTGAAACTGCCCATATAGCTTGGTTATATTTTTGCCTTTAGCTTCCCAATTGTAAGATTCTCTAACCATTCTTCTTCCCGCTTTTCCCAAGCGCGATCGTAATTCTGAGTTTTGAGCCAGCAAAATCATAGCTTTTGCTAAATCTGCAACAGCCTGTTGGGGGTTGTGGGCGGGGACTTTTATTCCCGTCTCTGGGGTTACTTGAACTCCTGGTCCTCCTAAGTCCAAACAGAGTATGGGACGACCTGCTGCCATACCCTCTAAACAGACCCAACCGCCCGAATCATGCAAGCTGGAGTGAACTAAAATATGACACTGACTCAGTTGGTCTAAGGTTTGTTCCCGAGGCAAGCGTCCCCAAAATTTGACCCGCTGTGCCACGCCCAATTCCGCAGCCAAACTTTGTAGTTTTTCGGCTTCTACTCCTTCCCCTAAAATCCAGTATTCCGCATCGGGTAAGTTAGCTCTAGCAAAAGCTCTCAAGCCCAGATGAAAACCTTTCCA
>CAKZYI010000006.1 GCA_937884735.1 uncultured Pleurocapsa sp. | reverse complement strand
GCCAACTACCTGAGCTTTTTGCGGTCTTTGATTTAGTTTGGGTAGAGGTGGAATAACTTTTTTCTTTTTCTCTGTTTCCTCTGTTCTACTTCGAGATGGCTCAGAAGAACGAATTTTGGGCTTGATGGGAGGTTGAATAGAGCTTTTTTTCCCTTCACCTGTAGTTTTTTGCGGCCGAGAAGGTGGAGACGATAACTTTGGCGGTTTTGGCTTGACGACCGACTCTACAGTCTGGCGTTCCCTTGAGACTGTCTGCTTTGGTTCATTTCCATTAACAGATTCTTGACGTTGAGGAGATTTGACTTGAATTGATGATTCCCCCTGAGATATTCTAGCCGCGGGTGATTTGGGACGGCTGGGAGGAGACACTAATCTTGCTGACGATCCTGATGTGGGTCTTTTGGGTGGATTAGGAGGGTTGGGCGCGTCTGTTTTGTGGTGAATTGCTAAAATTTGCTGCTTGCGTTTTCCTGGAGCTTTGGGGGATTGTAGTTCTTGTTTGGGGGTGTTGCTAGTTGCTTTTTCAGCACGAGGGGATTTTGCAGCTACGGCTTTGACTCTTTCGGCTTGGGATGCGGTGATTGTGCTGCTATGACTTTTCACTGCAATATTTAACTGTTCGCAAATTTCCTTGATATCTTTGTTGTCCAAATTTAATTCTTTTGATAGTTCGTATATTCTCACTTTGCCGTTGTTCATCCACTATTCCCCTCAGTTGATTGTTTGTATTTATATGACCATTTGTTTGTTCGTGTAGTTTTTCATCTTGTTTAAGATTACTGGTAAAACTTTTATGACTCTATCAGATAAGATCTAGATTGAAAAATAGAACGGTATTCATAAATGAGCGAATGCTCATTAATCCTACATATCTTATTTTAAAGAAAAATACAGAATTATCTATCCGATCTTAAGCTTTTATTCTAACAATATGGTTTTTGTTGTCCGACCTTAACATTATCTGTTCAAACGTTCTTGTAAATTTTGATAAATGGAATTTGGTACCTTGGTTCTCAAAGAACTGCTTAAGCGATTTTTAGATTTAGCTAAAGCCAAGCAGTCAATGTTCGGACAAAGGTAAGCAGAACGTCCCATACCTGTATCTAATTCTATTTTATGATTCGATGCTATGCGAACTATTCGCCAAAATGTTTTTTTTGAGCCAAATCTGCGACAGCTAACGCATCGGCGAAGGTTTTGTTGCTTCATACCTATCTTTAAGATTAATTTTTAGAGATACTTATTAACCCAAAATGATATTGCACCGGCGAAGACTAAAAAAATTATCTTTGATTGCATCGCCTTAGAGATCCTCAAAATCATCTTTATTCTGTCTCTGTTTCTTCTGTTTTAGTGGCTTCCTCCTCTATTTGTTCTTCCAAAGAAGAATCTGCTTCTCCTATTTCTGTCTCTGTCTCGTCATAAGTTTCCATTGCTTCTTCTGCTTTAATTTCTTCTATGTCAACGTTATTCTCCACCGACGTTTCTGCTGTTTCTGCGTTCTCCTCTACTTCAGCTTCTTCTTCAAATTCTTCTTCTATTTCTGCTCTTGCTGCTGCTTTAGCTTCCGCCTGAGCCGCCCATTTTGCCATTTCTGCTTCTTCATCAAAAAGATCGATATCTTTGATGTCAATCCTCCAACCTGTTAAACGAGCCGCCAGACGAACATTCTGTCCTTCTTTACCAATAGCCAAGCTTAACTGGTCGTTGGCTACTAAGACTAAAGATTGTTTATCTTCAGCATCTGCCAAGACTACCCTATCTACCCTTGCAGGACTGAGAGAATTAGCAATGTAGGTGGCAGGGTCTGGCGACCAACGGATCACGTCAATTTTTTCGCCTCTTAGTTCATTAACCACAGCTTGAATTCGCGAACCTCTGGCACCAATACTAGCACCTACAGGATCGACATCTCGGTCTAAAGTATCTACTGCTATTTTTGTACGCACTCCCACATGACGAGAGGGCGGATGAGCTTCTCTAGCGACGGCTACAATACGGACGATTTCTTCTTCTATTTCAGGAACTTCATTGCTAAAAAGTTCCACTACAAGCCCTGCTGTAGCTCTAGAAACCATTAGTTGTGGACCGCGATGGGGAGTATCTCTGACTTTTTTGAGATAGACTTTAAACGTAGTATTTGAACGGTAAGTGTCGTTTGGTAGTTGCTCTCGTTTGGGTAGTTCAGCCTCTACTTCTGGCTGACCTAAGCCGCTGGTAACAGCAACAATTGCTGACTGTCTTTCAAAACGAACCACTCTAGCCTGAAGTACAGTATCTTCTAAATCTTGAAACTCTTCTTGAATCAACTTACGTTGCTGATCTCTTAGCTTTTGTAATAGTACTTGTTTAGTTTGAATCGCTGCCATCCGACCAAAATCTTTTTGCTCGGGAGTAACATCGACTACTACCGAGTCTCCTACTTCGATCTCTAAATCTTCTACTTGTTCTTTAACTTCGCTTAAAGCTATTTGATGATCCCGATTTTCAATTTGATCTTTGCTGACATCAACAATTACTTTTGTAGTCAGAATTTGAAACCCTTCTTCTTCGGTGTCTAGCTGAACATTAAAATTCTCAAAATATTCTTCGCTAAATTCTTCGTTACGAGCTTTTGAACGACGAAATTTTTCATACCCCTTAACTAAAGCTTCGCGAAGAGCTTCTTCAACAGCACTCCCAGGAAGGTTATATCTTTGGCTTATTTCTTCGATAGTTGCTTTCAAACCAGGCAAACTGACTATGGTCATCTTATTATTCTCCTAAAATAAAAGGTTGAGGTGGAAGGTATGATATTAATGATTAGAAATTTTTAGGTAAAAAAATTCAGGGTTTGTCATTCCTCACCTAGCTGCACTTTTGCCACTAATTCGCGAGGTATGGCGATCGCTTTTCCTTTTTGGTTAATATGAATTGCATTATCATCGCGCTTTTGTAGCCTTCCTTGCCATTCTTTTTTGTTTTTATAAGGCGCAAAGGTTTTGATTGTCACAGCAAATCCTTTAAAAGCGATAAATTCTCGATCTGTAGTCAATGTGCGAGAGATACCTGGGCTAGATATTTCTAAAACATAAGCTCCTGGAATTATTTCAGTTAAGTCCAGCTTTTCTTCTAGAATCCTACTCATTTGTTCGCAGTTTTCCAGGCTAGTATCTGCATTGGGATTACGCACGTCTATCCTTAGAATAGGTGGTGTTTTGTTGGTTTGAAACACTGCATCTACTAGTTCTAGATTTAGTTCTTTGGCTAAAGGTGATGCCAGTTCAATAATTTGTGGAACAACGGGATGAGTCATGCTGATGGAGAATTTACTTTGTACCAAATCAACTTATGTTTGGTTGGTATACAAAATTGCTATTTTAATTTAGACAACAAAAAAAGTGGGCTTTTCCCACTTCCATGCCGCAATATGTTCGTGTGTAGGTAGAAAGGCTTTTTCCGCTTTCTTTAATTCCTTCGAATTATGATACCAATAAATTATAGATTGCGACAATAACAGATCGCTTTTTAGCTTTTTGAGGCTTTAAAGTTCAATTTTTGAGATCTATTAGGGATCTTTAGTCTAAATGAAAAATACAACGAGGTGCAATAATTCACTGTACTGTCTAGTAAAACTAAACCATACCAACAAACTACTACACCTCGTCGATTGACTAAAGCTCGATTCAGCTCTAAATTCTCAGAAGTTTAGAACAAGCCTAAAGTTAAGGATTCGTCGATGGGGAAAGTTGCCCCAACTCCCAACCATAGTGTTACCAAAGTACCAAACAAGAATACTGTGGTAGCCACGGGACGACGGAAGGGGTTTTGAAACTTGTTAACGCTTTCGATGAAAGGAATTAACATTAATCCCAAAGGTACTGCTGTTTGTGCAGCGATTCCTAGAAGTTTACTAGGAACAACGCGCAAGATTTGGAATACGGGGTATAAATACCATTCAGGTAAAATTTCTAGAGGAGTAGCGAAAGGATTAGCAGGTTCGCCTACAACCGCAGGGTCTAACACAGCTAAACTTACTACTAAACCGATAGTTCCCAAGATTACAACTGGGAAAATATATAACAAATCGTTGGGCCAAGAAGGTTCACCATAATAGTTGTGACCCATACCTTGAGCCAACTTGGCGCGTAAAGCGGGATCGCTTAGATCTGGCTTTTTGAGAGTTGACATGGTTTGTTCTCCTAAGTTTACTTTAAATCAGCAATTTAAGTAGGCATTTTAAGATTGCCGCTTATGCTGTCTTTAGTTGTTTAAATAAGGCAAGTCTATCATTGCTGATAATTGCTCAACAACTGCCTCGCGGTATATAAAAGTAGATATTTTGTACACCATTACATACAATTTACCTACTATCTACCACAAAATCTATCGGAGATAGGATTATGCCCCTCCGATATGATTGCTGAAGCTGGATTTACAAAGGACCAGAAATACCTTGTTTGCGAATCATCAAGAAGTGCAACAGCATGAATACTGCAATCAACCAAGGTAAAACAAAGGT
>CAKZYI010000005.1 GCA_937884735.1 uncultured Pleurocapsa sp. | reverse complement strand
GTAGATAATAACGATAAGTACCGCATTATGTATCAAACTCTTTTTGGAGTCGCGCCTGAAGATGTTTCATCTGACAACAATGGTGCTAACAAAAGAGATACCTTAACTGGTTCAACGGGCGAAGATATCTTTGTCTTGGGGGATGAAGAAAATGGTGCATTGTACAGTTCATCTGGTTTTCATGACTATGCAGAGATCGACCATCTTGTTTCTGGAGAAGATTCCATCCAACTTGCTGGTAGCTTGGAAGATTATTCTATCTTGGTTAATGATGAAGGTAATAATGTTGCGATCGCTTTCGACAATTATGGTGACGGTGTTTTTGACCTAGCTTTTGATGAATTTATTGCATTAATTGGTAGTGGATTTGAGATTGCCGATCTAGTTTTTGTTTGGAACGAACAGAGTTCGTTGCTAAAAGCTAAAGGCTAATGACTAATTGCTAATGGCTAATGTCTACCCTAACAAACTAATCTTATTAACCCGAACTGACGTTAGAGTAACACTTGATACTTTGTTCGGTACGAGCATTCTTAATTGTTTTTTTGTGCAAAATTAACATATAAAGTTTTTTGCGTAATCTAGTTATACCGCAGACTTATTCCAAAGCAGGTCTTTTCTGGTGCTTGGGAAAATTTATCATCAGCATTATATCCTTGAGGTGCAATTATGTTAGCGAAAGATATACCTGCAAAAAAACAGAGTATAAAACAAAAAGATAGCCAGGCTATTATTTACGAAACCGCATTATTTATTTTGCTAGAAGCCAGACATAAACTGCAAAAAATGGTGAAAAATGGTGAAATAACGCTGACTATGGCAGAATTAAACAAAAGCTTGTCTGTCAATATGCAAAAGCTATCATCTAATTTAGAAAAACAGATCGCAGCAGCAGATTTGTGGCAGGTAGAGGATCGCTGTCCTCGATGCAAATTAAAACTTATTCCGTTGGTGGAAACTTGCATTTGTGGATGTGAAACGCCAAAAAGAAGTGATTTTCTTGACTCTAGCAACTTGCAATTCTTAATTCCTGAGAATTGTACGGATTAAAAATCGAGATTGTCTGTAAGCATCAATAGCAGACAGAGAAAATTATCTACTAAAATTTCGTTTAATTTAGATAACTTTTTGGGGTTTTCAATAGCTCAAACGGTTTTTGTCTTATATTTGGTATTCATCTAAAAGCTAAACGTAAGAGATACAAATAAAGATCTTGGAAAGTATTTTTGAGTCCAAAATTTTTATTGGTGTCTTTTTTTTGTAATTTTATATCTTTTTGAAAAATATCCTCTTAGCTATTTCAAAAAAATATTTCTGTCTAAAATAATACCAAATATTGTTTTTTATATATGTTGTCGATATTAAGTTAAACAACAATATTTTAGACATTTAATTTAATACTTTTTGTTTGAATATTTAAGCTAAAATTAAACATAACAAAGCTGTCAGACTTTACTGTATAAGCATTTTGTCAACTTAATAAATTAGTATATGCAATCTGGTATCATTATTTGTAATCGATCTTATTTGTTTTTTTATAAAGATTACTAAAATAGTGGTTTATCTTTTTATCTTGCTATTTACTAAAATTGCATTTTAACAAAAAGGCTAATAGAAGCAAGCAGATTTCGAGAAAACTCTAGTTTAATTTCTGGGCAAAAAACCCAGTTTCATCAAACTATAACAATCAATGTTAAGTTACTACTTTAAAATGCTATCTTGACTTGTATAAATAAAACACTCACTCCATAGTGAAACTACTGACGCAACAAAGGAAGTTATTAATATGGGATACGAGCCAAGAACTCAAGCTATATATCAAATTACTGAAAGAGAAGCGATCGCAGTAAAGCCCCCCGAAACTTTAGAAGACATGTGGGCAACTGATGTTTTCAGTCTGAGTAAAATGCAGGCTTGTCTGCCCAAAGCAGTTTATAAATCTCTCAAAAAGACTATTAAGTCTGATGCCAAACTAGATCCTTCAGTAGCTGATATCGTAGCAGCAGCCATGAAAGACTGGGCAATGTCTAAAGGTGCATTGTACTATGCTCACGTTTTTTATCCTTTGACCAACGCTACCGCAGAGAAGCACGATGGTTTCATTTCCGTACAGAGTGATGGTACAGTAATTTCTGAGTTTTCTGGGAAGACTCTGATCAAAGGCGAACCCGATGGTTCTTCGTTTCCTAACGGTGGTATTCGCTCTACTTTTGAAGCTCGTGGCTACACTGCTTGGGACGTCACTTCTCCAGCAGACGTTATGGAGACTGATAATGGAGCGACCTTAAGTATACCTACTGGCTTTGTATCTTGGACGGGGGAAGCTTTAGATAAGAAAATTCCTCAATTGCGCTCCATTGAAGCAATGGATACATCGGCTCGCAAAGTTCTCAAACTATTAGGCTACAGTGATGTCGCTCCCGTTAGTTCTAGCTGTGGAGCAGAACAAGAATACTTTTTAGTCGATGCTGCTTTTGCTGGCAGTCGCCCCGATTTACTTCTTACTGGCAGAACCTTATTCGGTAAAATTCCCCCCAAGGGTCAGCAATTTGACGACCATTACTTTGGCGCAATTCCCGAGCGAGTACAGGTCTTTATGCAGGAAGTAGAAAGAAAAATGTATCGTTTGGGCATTCCTGCTAAAACCAGACACAATGAAGTAGCTCCTGGTCAGTTTGAGCTAGCACCATATTTTGAATCTGCTGATGCTGCTGCCGATCATCAACAGTTGACCATGACCATTTTACGCAACACGGCAAAAAAACATGGCTTTGCCTGTTTGCTCCACGAAAAGCCCTTTGCTGGCATTAATGGTTCGGGTAAGCACGTCAACTGGTCAGTCAGCAACTCTACTCAAGGTTTCTTGCGCGATCCTGGTGATGACCGCCATGAAAACATTCAGTTTCTCGTATTTTGTGCGGCGGTGATGCGCGGAGTTCATAAATTTGGTCCCTTACTTCGCGCAGTAGTAGCTACAGCTAGCAACGACCACCGTTTGGGTGCAAATGAAGCTCCCCCCGCAATCATTTCAGTTTATCTTGGCACTCAACTAGAAGATGTGTTCGAGCAAATTCAAAAAGGCGATCTCACGGGTTGTAAACCCAATGGAGTAATGGACTTTGGTGTACCGACTCTACCTTCTTTTGTTAAAGATTCTGGAGATAGAAATCGTACTTCGCCTTTTGCCTTTACTGGTAATCGTTTAGAGTTTCTGTCAGGCGGCTCTAATCAAACAGAGGCAGGACCTTAAATAGCCATGAATACAATTTTGTCAGACTCTTTAGATTGGATTGCCAACAAACTGGAATCTCAAATTTCTGCGGGGACTGAACTCGAAGCTGCTATCTTTGGCGTTATCAAAGAGATCATGGACGATCACGGTGCGGTTGTCTTTGGCGGAGATGGTTACTCAGAAGAATGGCACAAGATGGCTGTGGAAGAAAGAGGTTTATTAAACCTACCTACTACCGCTGATGCCTTACCCTATTTGAAAGACAAGTCTATCGAAGAGTTATTTGAGAAAACTGGAGTTCTTTCTCCAACCGAGTTGGAAAGCCGTTTTGAAGTCTATGCCGAACAATACATTCTTTCGATTGAGGTAGAAGCTAACCTTGTGGTAGATATGGCAAAAACTTTAATTTATCCTGCGGCAGTGAAGTATGTAACAGAATTAGCTTCTGCTATTTCAGGATTTAAAGAATTGGGTATTGATTTTAATCTCAAAATTGCCAAAAAATCAGGAGAGCTTACCAACAAAATAGTCGATTTGACTGATGAATTGTCGATCGCCTTAGAAAAAGAGGAATTTGAATCGACAGAAGAACATATGCAGTATTTTGCCCAAACTATTCGCCCTCTAATGGACAAAATCCGTGTTTGTGCCGATACTTTAGAAGGAGAATTAGCCGACGAACTTTGGCCTTTACCGAAGTATCAGGAGATGTTGTTTATCAAGTAGCTATTAGCTATTGGCTGTTAGTCTTTTACTTAAGCTAAAAGCTTTTTTGGGTAAAAGGGAAAAGAGCTCATAAGTGTTGAGCTAAATATTCTTTTCGCCTTTTATCTAACCTTATCGATTGGTTAATACACGTTTAACCAGAAACATTACCCAATACTGTTCGGTTAGTCTTTTAAGTTATTTTATTCGCCCCCTTCGGATAGGCGTGGGAAATGCTCTTAGACTCAGAGCATTTCCGCCTACCCTAAATCCCCAAATCTGGGGGACTTAAAGTTATCCTTCTCCCCCAAACTTGGCGAGGGACCCTGCGGATTAAAAATCGGCAAAGGAACGCGCGAGTTGGGGCTAGGGGGCTTAACAGAACAGTGTTAAAACATTACGAACTCAACCCTTTAGGATACCGCCACGCCTGTCGCGCCGAGTCTGATCGCTTTTTTGAACGCAACTATATTCTCATATCTCGTCTCAGAATTAATGTTCTTTAGATCTCTTCAATCATATTATTTTCATCTTTTCTAAAACATAGTTAGATTATCAACTTCTACTATCTCCATTCCTCAACCACTCAGAGTAATATTCAAATCCTTTTCCCCCTCGTGGTTAATTTGTATTCCTCTCTCCGCTGCCATTGTTATGCTTTGGAATACGGCAGCCTCTGCTCAAGGTCTTGATGCGCCTGCTAGTTTTGAAGAAATTCGAGTTGTTTTAGACTCAATTTTTCTCTTGTTTTGTTCGGTTTTAGTAATCTTTATGAATGCTGGATTCGGTATGCTAGAGGCAGGATTCTGTCGTCAAAAGAATGCTGTGAATATTTTGGCAAAAAACCTGATTGTCTTTGGTATTGCAACTCTTGCTTACTGGGCAGTAGGTTACGGTCTAATGTACGGGGAGGGTAATGCTTTTTTCGGTACGAGTGGGTTCTTCTTTAATGGCGATCCTGCTCCCTATGGAGACGATGCTTACCCAGCAGCAGTACCCGCGGCTATTTCATTTTTATTTCAAGTAGCTTTTGCTGCTACGGCTGCCACTATCGTTTCTGGGGCAGTAGCAGAAAGAATTGAATTTAGTGCTTTTTTAATCTTCAGTACCTTGTTAGTCGCCGTTTCTTATTCAGTTACAGGACATTGGGTATGGGATGGCGGTTGGTTGAGCGAATTAGGCTTTTCTGACTTTGCAGGCTCGACTGTAGTTCACTCCGTTGGCGGCTGGGCTGCTTTGGTAGGAGCCGCATTTTTAGGACCAAGACTGGGTAGATATCAAAATGATAGGATTAATGCCATTCCTGGTCATAACATGGGTTTTGCCACCTTGGGCTGCTTGATTCTTTGGATTGGCTGGTTTGGTTTCAACCCTGGTTCAGAACTTGCTGCAACAGCCAATGTCCCCTACATCGCAGTAACGACTAACCTAGCAGCAGCAGCAGGTGCTACAACTGCTACCTTTACCACCTGGATTAAAGACGGCAAGCCAGACTTGTCAATGATTATCAATGGTATTCTGGCTGGACTTGTGGGTATTACCGCAGGTTGTGCGGATGTTAATTATGTGTCGGCGGTAATTATAGGTGCGATCGCAGGTATTATCGTAGTCTTTTCTGTTGCTTTTTTCGACAGTATCAAAATTGACGATCCTGTTGGTGCAACCTCTGTTCATCTAGTCTGCGGTATTTGGGGAACTTTAGCAGTAGGAATCTTTGGCAGCGGTAACATTGTTACTCAACTAATTGGCATTCTAGCCGTTGGTGCATTTACCGTTATTTTTAGCGCGATTGTCTGGGGAATAATCAAAGCTACTATGGGTATGAGAGTTCATGCAGAAGATGAGATCCGAGGCTTAGATATTAGCGAACATGGCATGGAAGCATATAGTGGTTTGGTCAAAGAGGCTGATGTTCTGCCTGCAAACGATCTTGACAAGACGATGAATACAGAAATGAGCAAAATTTAAAATGTTCTGCTCTGTTTATTCTTTGCCTAATGTAGGGCGTTTTGATAACAAACAATTAGTTATGGAGAAATCGGAATATGAGCGATAAACATGCCAACGGCGTTGCCCAAATAGAAAAAAACGGCAAGAAAAGCAAAGGCAAGTCTAAAAAGATTAACAAAAAGAAATATGAAAAAGAACTAGCCAAGCTACAGATAGAATTGGTCAACCTACAGAGATGGGTGCAACACGCAGGTTTAAAAGTTGTAGTTATCTTTGAAGGCAGAGATGCCGCAGGAAAAGGTGGATCGATCAAACGTATTAGCGAATGTCTCAATCCCCGTGTATGTAAAGTAGTTGCTTTGGGTACGCCAAGCGATCGCGAAAAAACCCAATGGTACTTTCAACGATATGTAACTCATCTTCCCGCAGCAGGAGAAATAGTCTTATTCGATCGCAGTTGGTACAATCGTGCGGGGGTGGAAAAAGTTATGGGCTTTTGCACCTATGATGAATACAATGAATTTATGCGTTCTTGTCCTGAATTTGAAATAATGATTCAGCGATCGGGCATCATTTTAATTAAATACTGGTTTTCTGTAAGCGACAAAGAACAGGAAAAACGCTTCCAAGACAGAATCAACGATCCTACAAAACGTTGGAAAATCAGCCCAATGGATTAAAAAGCCAGAGAAAAATGGGTAGACTATTCTAGAGCTAAAGATGATATGTTTGCCGCTACGGACATTCCCGAATCACCTTGGCATGTGGTAGAAGCAGACGATAAAAAACGGGCGCGACTAAACTGTATCAGCCATCTTTTAAAAACAGTACCCTATGAAGAATTACCACCGAATAAACTCGAGTTGCCTCCTCGTCAAAAAGAAATAGACTACGAACGCCCACCTCTAAGTACCCAAAACTTTGTCCCAGCTAAATATTGAATACGTCCTCTAATTTTCACTCAAAATCGCAATGCTTGTGTAGGCAGCGAAACAGCTAACTATTATTGTTCGATCGTTTTTGGACAAGAGATTGTAAGAACTTCTAAACTTGTGTCTTAATTGATTGTGTGTAGTTCCTGAAAATCTTCGAGAATGAAGATCATTACCATCATCAGTTGTCTGACGATGCCATTCTAGAAAATTAGCTGTTATTTCGTTGAGCAAATTCATTATTTAGCAAACCATACTTAGATAACTATTATCTATAAAGTATTCCCTCTATCCTTCAATTCATTAACAAGCCACCTTGGAAGTGTGTTATGTGATGCTAACAAATCGGTAAAAAGAGTCTTGTATTAGAGGCTCTTTTTTTTGTTTGTATTTATTTGCTTTATGTTTGAAAATACCAGTATTTTCAAATCAGATAAATTGATGTCCAATGCTATTTGCCCAGTGTGAAGTGAGCTAAATTTGAAAGCGGAGAGGGTGGGATTCGAACCCACGGTACATCTCTGTACACTCGATTTCAAGTCGAGCGCGTTCGACCACTCTGCCACCTCTCCTAATGTGGCTTAATAATAATAGCAAAAAACACGAGCAACTAGCCTAGTTTTCAGGAAAAAATTTAATTATTTAGCAGGTTTCATAACTACAACTCCATAAGCCTCTGGATTGAGATATTTCAGGGCTGCTGTCTGAAGATCCTGGGCGGACACAGATTGAATGTGTTGGGGATAATTTAAAGCGGGGGCAAGATCTTGTAATTGGGAGTAATAAAAACCATAAAGATTGGCGCGGTCGCTTGGGCGTTCATTAGCAAAGACAAATCGATTGGCTACTTGAGTGCGAATACGGTCAATATCTTTAGCAGCAATAGGTTCAGTCTGAATTGCTTTAATTTGGTTGACGATCGCTTGTTCCACTTCTGGTATATTTTCAGTAGGTAAAGCAGCAGAGATATAAAATACTCCCTGGTGAGTTTGGGTCATGTTGCTGACACCAATTTGATTGACCAAACCTTTCTCTTCTCGCAACTCTCTAAACAAACGAGATACTTTACCCTGTCCTAAAATTACTGCCAAAATATCTAGTGCGTAGGTTTCATCGAGGTTTTCCATACCTGGAACGCGCCACACCATGACTAACCTAGCTTGCTGTAGGCTTTCTTCGGTATATTCATGACGCACAATACTAGCAAAAGGCTTTTCAGGGCTTACAGAGGGAGTGCTGTTTTTCTGATATTGTTGACCAGAACTATAGTGATGCTCGAATGATTGACTGACGGTGCTAATCAACTCCTCCACGGGCAAATTTCCTACCACTGCGGCGGTCATTGACTGGGGTTGATACCACGCACCATGAAAATCTTGCATTTGTTGCGATCGCAAATTTTCAATCACCCCTGCTGGACCTAATACAGGACGACGATAGGGAAGAGTTTCGTAGCAGGTATCCATCGAACGATAAAAAGTACGACGACGGGGACTGTCTTCAGAACGGCGAATTTCTTCCAAAACTACCAATTTTTCTCGCTCAAAAGCCTCATTTTCTAAACTAGGATTGAGAACCACATCCAACTGTAAGGGTGCTAATTCAGAAAAGTCTTTAGGAGCAGTCGTAATATAGTAGTGGGTATAGTCCTGACTCGTAGCCGCGTTGGTTACTGCACCACGTTCTTCGATTAATTGCTCAAATTCGCCAATTTTTAAATTAGGGGTGCCTTTGAACACCATATGTTCTAAAAAGTGCGCCATGCCGTTGATTTCATCGCTTTCTTTAGCAGAACCCACATTAATCCACACATTAAGGTTCACCGCTTCAACAGGCATTTGTTCGGCAATAATTGTTAGACCATTATCAAGCTTACATATAGTCGGGGCATTAAGCTTAGGCTGTTTAGTAATAATTGAAGTCATTAAATATATGTATTGAAGTATCTAAAATATATGAAAAACTTATAGTTATTCTAATCCTTATCTAGTGATAAAGGTGATGAGAATCTTGGATCTACACAAAGAAAGATTTTTATCCCAAATATTCTCTTTTTTATCTGTTGAAGCAATTTCGCAATAATTGATCTTAAACGTTTATGATGAATCAGTGCAAAAATGGCAGACAGTCAACTAGTTAAACCACAAACTACAAAATTTTTTTTTAGTTGGGAACTATATTAAGTGAACATGCATAAGTGAGGGGATACAAAGTGTCATCAAATTGGATTGGATCTCTAGTTTCAATTTCTGTCGGTTTATTTGTATGGAATCCAGGATTATCGGCTAAAGCAGTATCGCCTCCTGCTATCGACCGTACAGTTGAATGCGAGCTATTAGTCATCGGCGGTGGTTTATCGGGAGTTGCCGCTAGTTATGAAGCTTTGCTTGCGGGTAGAACAGTCTGCATGACTGAAATTACCGACTGGGTTGGAGGACAGATTTCTGCCCAAGGTACATCGGCATTGGATGAAAGAAGTACTCAGCGTTCAAAGCTTTTCTTTCCTCGCGGTTACTTGGAATTTAGAGAACGAATTGAAGAATACTATGACCAGCTAAACCCAGGAGACTGTTGGGTAAGTGAGTCCTGTTTTTTGCCTAAAGACGCTCATGAGGTAATGTGGCAACAGCTTGAAGAAGCAGAGGAAAAAGGTAAAGGTAAGCTACACTGGTTTCCTGCTACGGTAGTAAAAGATTTGGCAATTGAAACCGTTGAAGGAAAAGGAACTGGAAAACAAATAACCAGTGCGATAGCTATTCAGCATACTCCCAAAAACAAATATTTACCCCTCAATGTTTTGCCCCTCTCTAGCACCATTGAAGATGCCTACTCCTATGAAGAATCTTCCAAATTTAGTAAATCAGTTATTCGTTTTGTTCCTGCTGGGAGTTCGGCAACAGCAGCTGATTGGTATGTAATCGAAGCTACCGAAACAGGAGAAATTGTTGGTTTAGCCGATATTCCCTATCGTTTGGGTATCGATCCTCTCTCTGCTACTGAACCTTCTTCTTCTAGTGTAGAAGGAGATCCTTACTGTACTCAGGGTTTTACCTATACCTTTGCGATGGAAGCAATGAAGGATGAGCAAGAACACAAGATGCCAACCTTCTACGACAAACACAAAAACTATTACAGTTACGAATTAGAAAGACTGGCAGATTTTGACTTAGTATTTACCTATCGTCGTATTTGGAGTCCGAAAGAAGGAGACACCAAAAAGTTCCGCGGTATCGAATTTACCATACCCACCCCTGGGGATATTTCTTTGCAGATTTGGTCTTGGGTTAACGATTATCTTCCT
>CAKZYI010000004.1 GCA_937884735.1 uncultured Pleurocapsa sp. | reverse complement strand
AGCGCACCTGAGAAGTATCAAAGCAGGCCTGGAGGCACGCCAAATCTAACTCAACTCGCCCAACCATACGAACAGAAAATGCCCATAGGAGAGCTTGAAACTTTCTTTGAGCCTATTTTTGTTTTCTTTAGGCAAAATCGTAAATCAAAAGAAAGTTTTGGTTCATTCTGTAGTCGTGTTGGGCGCGCTGCCATTCGCAATTTAGCTGCAAACTACACCATAGGAAGTTATATGGATACAGATACTACTACTAAACGCAAGTTCCGCAAAAACCAACGTCGTGTAAGTGTACCCGATGAGGTTTTCCCTCAATTGAAAGAGATTGCTCAAAAAGAAGGTAGACCAATGAATCAAATTATTGCTGATGCCTTGAGCGATTACTTTACCAAAAGCAAAGAAGCATAATTCTTTATTAGTTGAAGACTAATGTCATTTGAAGAGACTACTGTATTAGTAGTCTCTTTATTTTTGATGTGATATCTCTATCTAGAAAATAGATTTTTTCTGATCATTAAGTTGACTCAGGCTTGACATCAAGTTATTTGCGGTCAGCTTCAGCATAGTAATGACTATAATAATGATAAGAATTACTACTATGAGTTACTTGGTTAGCAATAACCCCCAACACAGGGACATTTGACATTCTAATATTGTCAATATTTTGCTTCAGTAAAGAGCGATCTGTTTTTCCTATTCTTACCACCAGCACTACACCATTAGTGCGAGTAGACAAAATTCTACCATCGGCAAAACCAAGGATTGGGGGAGTATCATAAATAATCAGATCGTACTTTCTGCTACTCTTCAAACGTTCCATTAAAGTGTACATTTTTTGCGAAGCAAGCAACCTTGTTGGATCGGGAGGAATGTCTCCTGCTGTGACAACCGATAAGTTTTCCCATTGAGGAACTTTAATTATGGCTTCTTCGATATCCAAGCCAGTAGCCAATACATTGCTCAAGCCTTCTTCATTTTCTACCCCAATCCAGCGATGAACCTGAGGACGACGCAAATCCGCATCAATTAGCAAAACTTTCTGTCCCATCGCCGCCGCCGCCTGCGCTAAATGGCAAGAAACCGTGGACTTCCCTTCCGATGGAATAGAAGAGCTAATTACAAATGAGCGAATAGAGCTATCTGAACCTAATAATTTGATATTGGTGTTGAGAGAACGAAATGCCTCAAGGAAGGGAGATGCACCATACCACTTTTGTTTACTATTGACGGTAGATTTTTTCTCTGATTTAGAAGTGTTTAGATTGATAGTTGTGTTACCAACCTGTAACTGTGGCAAACTCAATTTCTCTTTCTTGGGAGCAGTTTCCAGTTCATCTAAAGGTTTGAGATCTTTCTGAATCGGAATTAAACCAAGTATGGGTAAATTAATGCTTTCTTTGAGTTCTTCTGAAGAATGGAATACAGGATCGAGACGCTCTGCTAATAAAGCTGCACCTAACCCCAGTAAGAGCCCAGAAACTAAACCCAAAGCTATGTTACGGGGTGGGTTAGGAGATATGGGAGTTTCGGTAATAATAGGTTGGGCAATTGTTTGCCAAGGCAGCGCCTGTTGCGCTCCTTTTAGCTGTAATTCTTCTTGAGCAGTTAAAAAGCGAGTCAAGCTTTCGGTGGCTACGGTTAATTCTCTCCTGAGGTCTGTATATTGACGAGCAATTATGGGCATTTGCTTAGTCAAGTTTTCTAATTGAGACATTGCTTCGGACAAAGCTTGTTGTCTGATTTCTAAGATCTCAATTTGATTAGCAGCTTTGATATACTGCTGATTTAACTCCAAACGTAGAGAGCTAGGGGAAGTAAGATTGGGAGTAGTATCAACAGATTGGGATAAGTCTCCCCCCAAAACTCCACCAGCTTCCTGTTGTAGAAGTTCTAATAGTCTATCTTTTTTATCTGATAAATTCTGTACTGCGGGATTGGATGGTAAGAAACGAGCAGATTCTTGAGCTAGTTCTACTTCTACCTGTTGCAATTCATTCAACAGGTTTTGATAGCGTGGCGATTCACTCAAATAACTAGCGGCTAATGCTTGCTGAGGTTGTAATCCTAGTTGTTTTTGTAAGAGAGCGTATAAGACTTTTGTCTCTTTTAATTCTGCTTGAGTTGCAAAATACTTTTGCTCAAAATCCACTTGTTGAGTGGCTAACATTTCAGCCTGCTTTTCTGGGTTAATTAGATTGTATTGCTGGCGAAATGTCTGAACTCTCCCCTGTAGATCGTCAACTCTTGTCCGTACTTCAGGCAATTGACTCTCAACAAAATCTAATCCTTGCTTAACTTCTACTCTTCTTTCTTCTAGGGAATAGCGTAGATATGCTTCTGACAAATTATCTAAAACAAACTGAATCTTTTGAGGATCGGCATCAACGTAAGATACCTCTAGTATTTTTGTTTTATCAACCTGTTTGATTTTGAGGGGAGACTTTTTGGGTTTGATTAGTTTTTTGTACTCAATTTCAGGATACTTACTGTTGAGAGTTTCGACAATGGGATTTAAAACACGAGGACTTTGTAATACCTCTATTTGAGTATCGTAGTCTAGTCCTCCCAAATCTTGCTGTAAGACAGATAGAGGATTTTCTTGTTCTTCTGCTACGGGTTCTACCAAAAGCTTAAACTTACCTTGATAGAGAGGTTCTTTTGTAAATGTCAAAAATGCTGCGGCTGCTGTTACACCAAAAGTAACAATCCCAATCAAACGCAAACGATGTTTGACAATGCTCGTCAGTTGACGCAGATCGAGGCTGTCTCCATCTGCTTCGCTGCTTGCGGTTTGGTTGACAACAGGTAAAGAGTAAACGTAATTATCATTCCCATTTCTCTCGTTGACTCGGTTGCCGTTCCCATTCATTACAGGAGGATAAACAGAACGATCTGGACTTCTATCGGGCATTATGTCATCAATCCTCACAACACGGATTATTTAAAAAATTGTTATTGGCATAGTAACCCATTGCTGCTAATAATAAGTAGGAGCAATGGGATTCATCTATTGTAGATAAAGCTTATCTAAAAATGGCGTTAAATAAACCAAAGACTCCACCTAGAGGACTGGTTACTTTGCCTACGTTATCAAAAGCAGCAGTAGAGCCAGAGCGATTTACTACAACTACATCATTCTGACCAAGAACAGGATTAGTTTCGTCATTAACTTCTGCACCCAAGTCGATCTTAACTTTGCGCTTTTCTACTGTGCCGTCTGGCTTTAGGCTAACCAATTCGACCTCACTTTTGTTGGCACGTTGGCTATCAAATCCACCCGCAGCCAAAATTGCGTTGTTTAGGGGAGTATTGG
This sequence comes from uncultured Pleurocapsa sp., assembly GCA_937884735.1. GTDB lineage: Bacteria > Cyanobacteriota > Cyanobacteriia > Cyanobacteriales > Xenococcaceae > Waterburya. The sequence goes on along the minus strand of CAKZYI010000004.1, from coordinate 8,063 downwards.
GTGGTACTTGGACAGGACCAGGACTAACAACTTCTCCTACAACGTTAACCGTAATTTCTGCACGAGAAATTGTACCCGCAGCAATTTTTTGGCTTTCTGCCTCACTCAATTTATCTGCCTTAGCAATAACAATCCTATCGCCATCTTGGAGAATAAGATCTTGACTGGTATCTCCAGCCGTAATTAATTCCCAAAGATCGACATTGATAAGTTTTTCAGTACCATCCCAAGAAGTTCGGTTTACCTGTACTTTCCTCACATCAGCCAAAGGCTTGATGCCATTGGCAATGCCTATTGCTTGACTCAATCTAGGAGGAATGGATTCTTGTCTGTTTTGGTTAGCTTGATTACCACTGTTACCTCTACTTAACAACTCTGGTTGAATAAAGTGAGAACCAGGACGATAAACTTCACCTACAACCGCAACTTGAATGGGTTTGTCAGACTGTAGTCCGAAACTAGCTTGAGCTAGTCTATTCAATTCTTGGGTGTTGATCTCATCAGTTGTGGGAATAAAAATATTATCTCCATCTCGTAGAGAAATATCTTCTTTAATTCTGCCCTTAGTCAACAAGTCCCAAAGATTTGCGTTGTATACTACTTCTTTTCCTTTGATTTCTCGGCGAACTCGAACATTTCTTACATCGGCAATGGTTGTAATCCCGCCAGCTTGCTGGATCATGTCAGTAACGCTAGGAAACTGAGGATTTTCTCCAGCCAGAGCAACTTCATACGAACCAGGGTTATCCACTTCTCCTGAAATACCTACTTTGAGAGGACGAGGGGCAATCAGACCAACGGTAATAATTGGTCGCTTGAGATAAGTTGAATACTTTTCAGAAACCTTGTCAGATGTTTCTTTGAGACTCAATCCTCGAACATCTACTCTACCAACTAAGGGTAAGCTAATAGTTCCATCTACCAATACAGGATAGTCACCGCTATACTCTTCTACTTGGAAAATATTGAGGTTTACTCTATCTCCCGCACCAAGGGTATAATCACTTTCCCCTGTAGCAAAATTAAGACTGTCAGCAGGCAAAGGAGATGATAAGTCTGGCTGAGAAAAACTATTGTTTTCGAGGGGGGGTAAATTTCTATAATCAATCGGTTCTTTTTCTGTTGATGATGTGTCAGAACCTGCATCTTGTAATTCTATAGTGTTTTGTTGGGCTATTGCTGGGGCAGATGCAAGAGCCAAACACAGGGACAATGCGATCGCACTGTAGTTATTAACTCGTTCTAAAAATAATTGATACAAAACGGATGTAATTTTCATAAAAATATCACAATGAAAAGAAGTTGATTATTGCGACTAGACTAACATTATTGTCTCTTGAAGTTAAAATGTCGAAAAAACAAAAACAAAAGTTTCCTTTTTTACTTGGTTCAAAATGGACGGCTAAACAAAAAACTTGGGGTTGGAGACATTTCCAAGTTGTGAATCGCAAAAACCGAGGGAAGTGGGTATTTGCAGAAATGGTGGCATCGTGCGATCCCCAGACTAAGTTTTGGCTAAATGCGGCTCAACTTAAGGATGATTCTCTATGGTTACCTGGATGGAAAACTACCCAAGAGATAGAGATATTAGAGGACAGTAATGATGCTAATAATTCTAACTATTAAATTTGTTTATATGTTTAAAGATTAGATCAAGTTTTCACTAAGGCTGTTTAATAAATAAGGTTTGAAAAGATAATAACATTATCTTTGGTAATTGTTATTTTAGTTTCCATATAAAAAATCAAGATAAATATAAAGTACAGATGAATAATATAGCTGTTGTGCTATCAAATGTCCGCAAAATATATAATAAAGCGACCGTAGTTGACGATCTTTCTTTGACTATTGAAGAAGGAGAAATTTTTGGATTATTAGGGCCTAACGGAGCAGGAAAATCAACTACCATCAGGATGCTAATTACTTTGGCTCAACCTAATGAGGGCAGAATCGAAGTTGGAGGATATGATGTGTTGCGCCATCGAGATCGGGTTAAACGTAATATAGGAGTTGTCCTTCAACAAATAAGTGTAGACGGAGAATTGTCGGTTTGGGAAAATCTGGAATTTCATGGCAGAATGCACCACATTCCTAACCCAGAAAGGCAAAAGCGAATTAAACAGTGGTTAGAATATGTTGATTTAAGCGAGCGCGCTCAATCTCTGGTTAAAACTCTTTCTGGCGGTATGAAACGCCGTTTGCAAATTGCTAGAGCTTTGCTACATGAACCTAATATTTTATTTTTAGATGAGCCTACGGTGGGTTTAGACCCTCAAACTCGCCGTCGTCTTTGGGAAATTATTCAAGATTTGAATAGTAAAGGTATGACTATTGTGATTACTAGTCACTATATGGAGGAGGTAGAATTTTTGTGTGGGCGTTCGGGAAATGGCAAACCTGGGCGTATTGGAATTATGGAAGCGGGTAAATTGATTGAGTTGGGTACACTAGATCTCTTTAGAGATAAATACGGCAAAGCGATCGCACTTAAACAAAAAGGCGATCGCTTAGAAAGTCAATTTTTCTCTGATTCGATTGCTGCTAATGATTATTTAGACTCTTTAGACGACAAGACAGGGGTAATGATCCGCGATTCTAATTTAGAAGATATTTTCGTTGAACTTACTGGACATCAACTCAATTAACTACCCAGGTATTTAATTTGTTTTTCTAGAACCAACAAAAAAGCACCTAATTTGCAGGTGCTTCAATATATTTTAGGAAAACTGTATAAAGAAAATTATTCTTACTTATAATTTTTAGAAGTATGTCGTTATTAATTCACAAATATCTAAGTTATTTAGCTATCTATATATATTGAGTTAATAAAACTAATTTGCACTTGAATCAATAATTGAAGTTTATGCAACTTGCGGTTCTAACATCGTACTCAACTGCTCAATTCCTTTGTGAAGGTGTCTTGTAACAGTCATGGGGCTGATACCAATATACTTTGCTGCTTCTTTGCGCGGCAAATCCCAGAGAAATACACATTCTATAGCTGCTTTCGTTTTGTCTTCTAATTGACCCATTGCCCGCTGTAGCTGCAATTTGTCATCTTCTAATTTACGCTGCTGTTGATAGTGAGGATCGGCAATAGTGTCGCCAAAGGTAATAGATGAGTCCATTGAATTATTGACCACTGCATCCAGGCTAATTGGCAAACGATTTTGTAAAGCTAATTGACATTCACTCCACTCAGCTAAAGGTACGCCCAATCCATCAGCCAACTCAATATCTTTAGGCAAACGTCCTAGCTTTTCAATCAAATCTTTGCGTAGTTTTTTGCCTTTTGTATAAAGTTCTTGCCATCTACGAGGAATTCGCATCATACTACCTTTATCTCGTAGATAATGTAGCATTTCACCGCGAATATAAGGAATAGCAAAAGAGCTAAATGCGGAACCTTGTTGGGGATCGAAGCGTTCGATAGCTCTAATCAAACCCAAGTAGCCAATTTGTTCTAAATCTTCATAAGGTTCGGCGCATTTACGGCAGATTTGATGAGCTACTTTTCTAACTAAACCTGCGTTTAATTCTACTAATTTATTACGTAATTCTAAAGATGGATTGCGATGATAATTCTGAAGAAAATCCATGCAACGATAACTAAGAGTCTGAGTAGCCATAAAAATAAAGTTTTTCAGTATCAACAATCTATTTATGCGAATCTAAATCTCATTTTCTATTGTTAGAAAGATCTAGACCATAGTTGTTTTACGGAAAAAACTTATTTCAACTTTTTTTTCTACGAGCAAACACGTATTATCTGCTTAATTATTTTCAACAATTTATTTCAATAAACTACTTATTTTAAATTAGGAGAACAAAAGCTACTTGGATACATATTCAGTAAATATATTTAGATTATCTAGATGCGTATAGATGCTTTATTACCGAGGGAGCATCTTGCTTGAGGTCATAACTATATTTTGGATACAACAAGAAATATATTCTGTTATGAATAGCAATAAACTGTCGATTTATTAAAAATATTCCTTTGTAGTAATTAGATAAATTATAAGTTCACAAAAAAGATTTAATTTTAAAAAACTAAAGTTCGTGAGATTAAAATTAATCAATCCCACGAATTTCAATTATAAAAAATTCAAATAAATCTATAGTTTCTTAAGTTCTTCATCTAAGATATCTATAGTTAGCCGAATTTGCTCTACTGTGTGATTGCAAGTAATAAAAAATCTCAATCTTGCACCATTTTGAGGCACTGAAGGATAAATCATAAACGGCACATTAATTCCTCGTTTAAAGAGATTTTGAGATAATTGAATAGATTTTAGTGAGTCCCCAACAATAATCGGAATGACTGGAGAATCTTTACTCATTCCTGTATTAAGTCCCTTTTCTTTGGCTAAATCTAAAAATAGTTTTGCTCTAGCCTGAAGAGTGGCTGCTCTTTCTGGCTCATTTTTGAGTACTTGAATAGCAGCGATCGCTGCTGCTGTGTTAGATGGTGACATTCCCACACTAAACACAAAACCAGGAGCAGTGTATTTGAGATATTCGATCAATGCAGAAGACCCCGCAATATAGCCTCCACAGCTTGCAAAAGACTTACTAAGTGTCCCCATCCATAAATCGATATCTTGGGGGTTAATATCGCAATATTCGCTAATTCCACGACCAGTTTGACCAATAGTACCCATCGAGTGAGCTTCATCAACCATCAAGAAGGTTTTGTATTTGTTCTTGAGTTCAATTACTTTTGGTAAATCTGCAATATCACCATCTGTACTATATACTCCTTCTACTACAATTAGTACTCGTTGATAGCGATAACGGCGATCTCGCAAAATTTCTTCTAAAGCTTGGTTATCGTTGTGAGGAAAAGCAACCAAGCTAGCCCCTGACAAAAAACAGCCCTGCATTATGCTGTTGTGACTCAAGGCATCATAAATTACTAAATCATTTTTGCCAAACAGATGACCAATAGTGGTGACATTAGTAGCATGACCACCAACCATAATAATGCTGTCTTCCACACCAATAAAATCGGCAATTTCTCGCTCCAATTCTTTATGAATTGGTTTTTCTCCAGAAATTAAGCGGCTAGCACAGGCAGAGGTGCCATAGAGTTCGGTTGCATTTTGAGAAGCCTGATTAACGGCAGGATCGCCACACATGCCAATATAGTTATAGGTGGCAAAATTAATTAGTTCTCTACCGTCAATAGTAGTGCGATCGTTAACAACCGTTTCTTGGGGAACAAAAAAAGGATTGCCATTTCCTAAACTAGCAACTTGTTCCTGTTGAGCTTTTAATTTTTTATATTCAGGAAACTGATCGAATTTATAATTTTCAGGAGAAATTTCTAGGCGATCGCTAATGTCTCCAGACTGTGATAAATCAGTAGAGGTAGCAAATTCTAAATCTTTAACTTGATTTTGTAACAAATTACCTGTTGCCAAATACTGAGCCAAATCCTCAATATTTTGATAATCCCAAAGCAAGGTAGGTGGTAAACGACAACCAAGATAATCTTCTAAATCTCCTGATAGATTAATTGCTTCTGCTGATTCTAAGCCATATTCCTCAAAATCTTGCCCCACATCAATTTGGTTTGGCTCAAGTTCCAAAATATCTGCCAATCTATCGATTAACCACCCTTGTATTGCCTCTGCTTTGGGGACAGCACTCGAACCATTTAGGTTAATACCTCTGTTGACAGAAATATTGTTGGTTTCTTTACCGTTTAACGTTTCTTTGAATAGTGTCATTAACTCACTCCTACACCACTTAAATTAAAAATCTACTGTCGAGAACTTGTTCAACCGCAGAGAAGGGAAATCATTGGGGTCGCTTATTTGTTGGTCTAGCCGACACCTTCTGGACCAAGATTGTGATACTCGATGGTTATTTTGCCATGAACCCCCGCCAAAATACCAGGGTATTTAGCAGGGGTCAACAATCGCGCATTTCTTTGCGTGTTTAAAACGCTCGGGGTTGCTCGTAAATTCTAGTTGTTTAATTTGTAATATTAATATAATGGCGACCCCACTTTTTGTTACAAAGATACAGAATCTATTGAATAATAGATCGAATCTATAACAAACTCGTGTAGATCGCCAGTTTTTCGAGAAAATATATTTTAGTCTTTAGCTAGCAATATACTCTCTAACGTAGCTCCTGCGCCGTCTTAGCTGTGCTAAAGCTTGATGTTCTAGCTGACGAACTCTTTCTCGACTAATACCCATCCTCTGACCAATTTTAGCCAAGGATAATTCTTTGCCATCATCCATGCCAAAGCGTAATCTGATTACTTCTTGTTGTTGAGGAGATAAATCCGCCATCAAGCTGAGTAAATCTTGGCGCAAAAGCTGTTGGGTAGCGTATGTATCAGGAGAAATGCCGTCATCTTCAAGCAATTCAGACAATTCTGTATCTTGATTGTCACCAACGCGAACATCAAGAGAAATTGGTTGACGGGCGATACTCAAGTATTCTCGAATTTGAGAAGTTTTGAGATCTAATTCAAGCGCAATTTCTTCAGGATTGGCACTGCGTCCTAGCTTTTGAGATAACTCTCGCTGAGTTTTTTTGATTTTATTAAGTTTTTCGGTAATATGAATCGGCAAACGGATTGTGCGCGCCTGCTGAGCGATCGCTCTGGTGATTGCTTGACGAATCCACCAGTAGGCATAAGTAGAAAACTTATAGCCTTTTGTGGGGTCGAATTTTTCTACACCCCTTTCTAGACCAAGGCTCCCTTCTTGAATTAAATCGAGGAACTCCATATTACGCTTTTGGTATTTTTTGGCGATCGCCACTACCAAACGTAAATTTGCCTCGATCATCTTACGTTTTGCTCGTTGACCTTCCTTGATAATCCTGTTAAGTTCAATTTCACTCAGTTGGGCGTGTTTTGCCCACTCCTTCAGGCTGAGTTGGCAATCTTGCTGCTTTTCTAACTCTTCTTTTTCGATTAACAGGATCATCATTTTCTGCACTTGCTTACCATAAACAATTTCTTGCTCGTGGGTTAACAAAGGTACCCGTCCAATTTCATGCAAATAAGTTCTAACCATATCTGCTGAATAACTCATTTTGACGGCTTTTTTCTCAATTTTGGCTTTGGGCATTGTTACAGTTATGACTCCTATGTAAACGGATTAAAAGTCAGCGATACTTCTTTTTTTTTGAACTGTCCGACTGTGCGTTTAGACGTTGTATTCTTACTAAAGGTTCAACTTTCTTTAGATATTTTTTCAATACCTCAATTTTTAATTGTTTTCATAATCGACGACCTCCTCGTTTATACGATCTGCATAAATTATTTATGCAGGTGCATCAATTGTGAGAAAGTACTTTACCTTTTGAAGATTATCGATATTGTCTGAAAAGAATCTAACTAAAGCCTGAGAAATCAATAAGAATTTATTTTTCTAATTGATGACACGCCCTAATTCATTTTCCAAAAAGTTGAGCTAACTAGAGCAATCGCCAGCCAAAAAACAAAGCAGTAGCGAGTCAAATTGAGAGCTTGATTGATTTTACCTATGGTAATGGGCTGTAGGGGATCTCCCAAAAGAGGTTTTTCTTTCACTACACCTTTATAGGTGTTCTTCCCTCCTAGCTGTACTCCTAAAATAGCTGCATAAACTGCTTCACTCCAGCCAGAATTGGGGCTGGGGTCTTTAACTCCATCTCGACGACATATAGTCAAAACCTTTATTGGTTTTCTTGAAACTAAGCTTAGAGTCAAGACAGTCAGACGACAGGGAAGCCATGATAAACGATCTTCTAGCTGTGCGCTAAACCAGCCAATATCAACATAAGGCTCTTGGAGATAGCCGATCATTGAATCTAAAGTACTAGCAGCTTTGTAAGCCAGTGCCAAGGGTAAAACACCAACCCCTGGGATAAACAAGCCCAAAATAGCGTAAAACAGCGGTGCGGTAACTCCATCTACGGCATTTTCTCCTACTGTTTCTAGCAATGCTCTGAGGATTTCTGGTTCAGATAAATTTTTAGTATCTCTTCCTACATAAAGACTTAAACGCGATCGCGCTATGTCTAAATCCTCTGGATTAATCGACTGTAAAACG
>CAKZYI010000003.1 GCA_937884735.1 uncultured Pleurocapsa sp. | reverse complement strand
GCAATATACCAGCATGGTCGTAGTCATAGCTGACTTTGGAGCCATCATCATAAGTGTCGCTGCTTACTATAGTAGGATCGAACGGATTGTCGTAGCTAAAGCTAGTCGTACCGTTAACATCTTCAACACTAAGTAAATACTGACCTGTAGAATCGTAGTTATAGGAATTAGTCTCTCCGTTGCTATCGGTAACAGTTTCAATGCGTCCGTCGGCATTGTAAGCAAAAGTCAAACTGTCACCATTGCTAGCAGAAAGTTGAGTCAGTAAACCGCTAGCATATCTTGCAGTTAAACGATAGCCATTAGCATCTTCGACATGATTTAATCGACCATCAGCACGAAAAACTATTCGCCTTCCGATAGCTTCTTCTAGTTCGTAACGATTGGTATTCCAAGTTAAAGTGCCACTACCTTGATAACTACCATCTGCTTGTTGTTCAAAAATTCTTTTGCCAGAAGAATAAGGCTGTATAGCCCGATCTTTATTCAAGCTGTAGGGACTTGCGATTAGTTCATCAAGAGGTGTTTGTGGTTCGGGAGTATTGTATAGTGCCGTACCTGGAAGTTGACTTGGTAAAGTAGATTCAATTCCAGAATTATAGATATGGACATTACCGTCATTATCAGTTGTTAATTTAATGTTTGCAATTGAAGAAAGATTCCAGCCGAAAACGCCCAAACCTTGAGCATGGGAATGTGTATTATTTTGCATTGGTTTGATTTAAAGATTAAAGACGAAAATTTAATGTATTTGGTCGTTATCTAATGTGTATAGATAATGCGTTATTTTAGATATTCATTCTCAAGCAACAAATTATTCAAGTTTCATCGACCTCTAATAATAAAGCGTTGCTAATCTTGCGAGATTTTTAATTTATCACTGTTTGAAAAGTTACTCTAGATCAGTTTTAAAGATTTCATTGCTGCTTTACAACAAACTTTAATCGAGTAATGTTTGCGTAAAATATGTTTATGCTACGCAATGTGTGATAACATGCATCTGCTTTTATCGATAAAATTGCGCTCTGGTGTGTGATAGTTACCTGTTGACCATTTGGCGATCGCAACACAACCAAATTCGATATGATAGTCATAGTCAACAATTAGATTGCCATTACCGTCGGTTAGTCTGTCCAATCTGCCTAAAGTACCATAGCTATAGTTATTGGTATTGAGGACAAGAAAAATTACCAACAATAGCTTGTATGTCGCCTCTCAAGTTGATTGTTGGAAGGTAGTGTCCTGGCTGCCTGACACATCTATGCCAATCCTATATTTCTCGTGGAAACTGAATTTTGCCAGTACAGTATTTCAATGCTTACAAGCGATCGCTTTATTAAAAAGCAACTTTTAAGTATAAAAAACAAAATCTATACTTATGCCTAAGTTTTACTACCAAATTAATTATCATTATCACTCAATTTAAGATGTGTTTGCTCCAATTTTAAGCCTTTTGACATCACGCACTCACCAACGATATTTTTATTTTTCACCAAAATCAAACTTTTCATTTGGCGTAAATATTGATTTAATTAAAGCTACCAATTCTAAACGATATTATTTATTTTCATGAAATACCTCAAAGCTTTTTTAATAATTTTTATAATTAATATGCTTATTGGATCGCTGTTTTACTTATTATTTCCAGATTATCGGACTTATCTAATAAAAGAAGATAGCTTAATAGAAAATCTTTCTGCTATTTCTTATCTTAGTACTTTTTTTCTGTCCTCTATATTTTTATTCAAAGGTACACAACACAAGAAACCTCTCATATTGATAGCATTTTTGGGACTTTTAGGCTGCTTAGATGAGATTAGTTTTGGCGAACGGCTTTTCAAGTTAAATATGCCTCGTATTAATGGAGTAAAGCTTGACTCAGCCCACGATTTTGTTTCTATAGGACAAAAAGAAATTACTAAGCTTGCTAATAACGACCCTAATTACTTATTTTTATTATTAGGAATCGGAGGTATTGTTTTAGCAACAGTAACTTTTAGATATAAAAAGCAATTAAAACAAGCATTATCTAATGTCTATTACGAACCACCATTCATTTTAGGTTTTTTATTTATATTGTTACTTTGTTTGGCACTTTTAATTGATTTGGGTTTAGTAGATTACTATGCTTTACGCGCAATCGAAGAATTGTTTGAAATGAACGCAGCGTTAGCTTTATTTTTTTGCTCCTTTAGCTTACAGAAACAACGTCCCTGTAAGCAATGAATGGGTTTAGAGACAAGAGCCACAAAATTTATATGCGATCCTACTGTTTCTCAGACATTAATTTTTGAGCGTTATCTTTCTGAAATTTTAGCCAATATCTCCCATATACTTTTTTACAAAGTTTTCTTAAAATAAACCTTTTATATTCATTGCGTAAAAAGCTACTAGGAAATAAAGCTCTCAAATTGTCATTGGGAATTAGATCTACGACCAAATGAATTCTTCTTTTGTCCCAGTTATTCTTGACTCGATGGGGAAAAGAAAAATCTCCATAGTACATATTTCCAGCTTCCCATTGACAAGTATTATGACAAATTTTAAATTCTACTTTTGGGCTGGTAATGACTGGAATATGAAATCTTGAAGAACTAGATTTAACAATTCTATCGATACTTCCCGTGCCATCGCAATGCCATCTGATTTCCTTATTGGCTTCTAAAGATAAAAAGCGGACTCTTTTTTTCTCAGCAGGCAATTCATCAAGAAGTTCTTTGATGTAAGGACAAAATTCTAAAGCGGCAGTAGGAATATAAGGTAGCCCTACTTTATTCATATGTCTATCTTCCTCTACTTTTCCACCGCTAGTAACTAGACCAATCGATTTCCATCCTCCATCGTGATGTTCTTTGATGGAGTGTAGCTGACCAGAAAAACGAGACGATACGGCTTGAAAATCAGATAAGAGCTTTTCTGCTTCTATTTCAATTGGAAGCTTAACGTTAAGTTGTAGTTGAGTAGTCAATGTTAATAATTCAAATAACTCGGACATAATTTATATTGGCTAGGAATTAAGCAAGAATTATCATGATAGATAGATAGATTCTTAAGCTGCTGAATTAAATAGTTATGAAAAAAACCATTCTTTAATTGATAAACATTAGAATAATTAGCGAGCGTTAGATAATGTAATCGTGTCCAAAGCAGTCTTTATATGATATATGATGAATTGCAACACAGCAAAAGTGTCATTGTTCACAGAGACAATTGCCCCTGTTTCTAAATCCTGCTGACAATTTCATCTAAGCAGTAGTGGAAAAAGGATATACATTTTCTCGCGTTAGTAGTGCTGCATACTGTAGAGATTGATTAATATCATTCAATTCTAAATAACTATCTCGTAACACAACAATAAATAAATTAGTACTTTCAATTTATCACTAGGATAAAAAAGCAAAATTTTTGACCTCTAACTTTATATCTCAAAAGAACCATTAGACCGTTTTAACTTGGGCAAAATCTCCGCATTTTTGCAAGAAAGAGTCACAAACAAGAAGTAAGCAACAATTCAAATTATAATCATCCGCTTTTCCCATTCATAGGAGATTAGGGCATGCAATCAATTAAACTGAATCAGCAACCAATGCCATACAAAGAATATTAACATTCCGCCGATAATAGCTAAGAGAAGATTTTTAGTGCGCCAGCTAATTAGGATAGTTGAAATCGCGCCTATCAATTTTGCATTAGTATAATTCAGTATAATTTTATTCTCTGTTGGCATGAAGATCTCAGGAACAACAATTGCAGTCAGGATAGCAGGAGGAAGATATTTTAAAGCTTCAATTAATTGAGGAGGAAGGTTAATTTGACTACTAAAAGCCAGCAAAGGATAGCGAATTAGAAATGTAACTACTGCCATTGCTCCGATTAGACAAAATTCTTGTTTGGACATAACTCTAGATTTTAATCGTTTGTTTTCTTTGCAACCATACCAGCCATCATTCCTGCCGTGGCTGCCGTAATCAAACTTGATTGATAGGGAAAATTTTGTGTTAGTAAAGCCGTAATTCCTGAAACTACAACGGTTATTATCATCGGTTTGCTTTGGAGATAGGGCATAATCATAGCGATAAAAGTAACCGACATAGCAAAATCCAAACCCCAACTACTAACAACCGTCATAAGATACCCTACGAGCGCACCGATGAGAGTAAAAATCTGCCAATTAGTATACTTAAATATCGCTGCTCCCTAGTGATACCTATGCTTATATTTAGAGCTATCTCTTTCACTATAGCGATTGATTACTACAGCAAATACCTCATCGGTTAGGCAAAAACCAAGCAAAACTTGCCAAATCGGCGATAGGTTTCGAACGTGAGTTACTAAGCTTAAAGAATAAAGTAAATGACGAAAGTTAACCACAAAAGTAGTCAAAATAATTATGAGTAAAGGTGTTCCCGTAGCCCATAAACCCAAACAAATAAACTGAGCTGAACCAGCAAAAACTAAAGCTGACATAGAGATAGTTGCGGCAAAAGATAAATCACTGCTTTGAGCCAAAGTACCAAAAATAATACCAAAAGGAATTGCGCCAATAACGAGGGGTACAATTCCTTTTGCCCCTGCCATAAATTCTGTTGATGGAGAATAGTGATCGACCTGATTATGATTCAATTTTGCTCCTCTATGGATAAAAACTTAAACTTAAGTTTAGAGAAGTCAAATTTATTGTTCTTGTACGTTTCTGCAACCCTGTCCAGAATATGTACGACCCC
>CAKZYI010000002.1 GCA_937884735.1 uncultured Pleurocapsa sp. | reverse complement strand
ATTATTGATTCACGACCTAATTGAATTTGGCGTTACAAAGCATTCTTACCCGTAGAAAGTGACGCTCCCATTGATGTGGGAACAGGAATGACTCCTTTGGTCAAGTCCAATCGTTTAGCTCGTCGTCTGGGTCTTAAAAATCTTTATATCAAGAACGATGCAGTAAACATGCCTACCCTTAGTTTTAAAGATAGGGTGGTATCCGTAGCCTTGACCCGTGCTAGAGAATTAGGATTTTCTACAGTATCCTGTGCTAGTACTGGTAATTTAGCAAATTCTACTGCTGCGATCGCTGCTCATGCAGGAATGGACTGTTGCGTATTTATTCCTTCTGACTTAGAAGCAGGAAAAGTGTTGGGAACATTGATTTATAATCCTACACTAATGGCGGTCAAAGGCAACTACGACCAAGTTAACCGTCTTTGTTCTGAGGTAGGAAATAGTTATGGATGGGGTTTCGTCAACATCAACCTTCGCCCATACTATTCTGAAGGTTCTAAGACATTGGGTTATGAAGTTGCAGAACAACTAGGTTGGGAATTGCCCGATCATATAGTTGCACCTTTGGCTTCTGGTTCTCTATTCACTAAAATCTACAAAGGGTTTAATGAATTTGTCAAAGTAGGTTTAGTCGATGAGAAAAATGTGCGCTTTAGTGGTGCCCAAGCAGAAGGCTGTTCTCCTATCGCTCAAGCTTTCAAAGAAGGTAGAGACTTTGTTACTCCTGTTAAGCCCAACACCATAGCCAAATCTATTGCGATCGGCAACCCTGCTGATGGATACTATGCTTTAGAGGTAGCTCGTAAAACTAACGGCAACATCGAATCTGTGACCGATGCGGAAATCGTCGAGGGAATGAAGCTTTTGGCTGAGACTGAAGGTATCTTTACGGAAACTGCGGGTGGTACTACTATTGCCGTTCTCAAGAAACTCGTTGAAGCTGGTAAAATTAATCCTGATGAAAAAACTGTTGTTTACATCACTGGTAATGGATTAAAAACGCAAGAAGCGGTACAGGGATATATCGGCGAACCGTTTGTAATCGAGCCAAGATTAGAGAGCTTTGAGCGTGCGCTAGAGCGTTCTCGCACTCTAGAACGTTTAGATTGGCAACAAACTAACGTTTAATCGTTTTCAATTCAATTAGATTTTACTTACTCAATTCATTATTTTCAATCGATCATGACCGTTAAAGTATTAGTTCCAACACCTCTGCAAAAATTCACTAACAATCAAGCTACTATCGAATGTGGTGGTAGTAATATTGATGAGTTGATTAATGCGTTAGAAACCAATTGTCCTGGTATTAAAGCTCGTATTTGTGATGAAACAGGCAAACCTCGTCGCTTCCTCAACCTTTACGTCAATAGCGAAGATATCCGTTTCTTGGAAGGTACAGACACAGCTTTAGCAGACGGTGACGAAGTTAGTATTGTACCTGCGGTTGCAGGGGGCTAGTGTTGCTGGAAGTAGTAAACAAGTAGTAAACAGGGGGCTATGCTACCATTTGTTTAGCCATTAATACTTGCTTATATACGCTTTGGTTGCCCAGTTGTATTGAATCAAATGCCAATCGATAATAATTGATATTTGATTTAATATTTAATTTTCAATCACGCTCTAAATAGATTTCGTAACAGTATTAGTAGGTTAGCTTAATTGCTAACCTTTTTTTTTGCTTGTATGGCTAATGTTAACGATAATGAAATCAGTCTTTAATTCCGAATCGTTGACTAATTAATTTAGCAGCAGCAATGCCTGAAGTGACTGCTCCTTCTACTGTGGGCGCAGCAAAAGCATCTCCTGCCATAACTAAAGGTAATTCTAATAATGCTAAATAAGATTCATTATGAAAAGTTTTGGGAGAACTATAATTCCAGCGATGAACCTGATATTTAATCACAGGGGAATTTAAATAGTCGGCTGCTGCTGTGACCAATTTATAAATAATTTCGGCATCATCACTATCCCAATAATCTTCACTAAATTTGGGAGTAGCATGAATCGTAATAGCGTAACCGTTGGGAGAAATTCCCTTTTGATGATTGTCTGCCAACCAAGCTATGGAATCATCGTTCAATTCTAAGCCCCCTGGTGCGGGAATGCCACTTGGTTTTTCTAGCAAAGCCAAAACAGCAATGCAACTATTGTATTCAAGTTGTTCTAGAGAAAATCTGACCTCTAAGGGCAGAGGTACAAAAGAAGCATCTAATAAAGACAGAGATTGGGGTACAGGAGAAGTCATTACTAGCATATCTCCTTGATACTGTCGATCGCTTTGGGTCTCGATCAGCCATTTCTTTTCGTAACTAAACTCGGTAACTTCAGTATTGGTGTGAACATCCAAATTTTTGGCTAAATACTTTGCAAATCCACTCATACCGCCGATACCAAAGTAGCAAGGACTACTATCTTTTGGGTTAAAACCCTGGCACCATTCTTCAATTGCTCGATCTGTCAACCAATCATCTACCCAAACTTGAAATTGAGGGTTCTTTACCTTGAAGTATTGAATGCCATAATCTAATATTCCTTTATTGGCTTCATCTTGATCAATATTGCAGGTAGCCAAGCGTCCACCGACTTCACTACTTTTATCTAATACAGTTACCTTGATTCCTTTGCGCTGTAAGATAGTAGCGATAGTTAATCCCGTAATACCTCCACCGATAACAACACAGTCAGAATTGATTATTTGAAGATTGCTACTAGACATTATTCAAGGTTTTGACTTTAGTTGATGGTTATCTATTAAATCATTTTTTAACTTGCTCTGCTATGAATGGAAACAGTTTCATAACAAATTTAAGGTTAATCTTATTCCCTTATTTTGTTCTTTGGGTATGAGCTATTGGCAAACTGCACATTATAAATAATAATTTATAATATTAATTTAAGCGATCGCCTGTTTCAAGATCGAACCAATGAATTTTATCAGGATTTATTGCTAAAGGAATAGTATTGTCTTGCCAATCTCCATCACTAGGTAGTAAAGCTCTGATAGTTTTATCAGAATCACCTATCTTCATACTGACCAAATTTTCTTTACCTAACTGCTCAACCAAATATGCAGTACCCATCATATTTATAGCTTCATTTTTTTCATTAGCAGCAAGGGTAACGTCTTCAGGGCGAATACCTAATATTATGTTGGCAGGTTTAAAATTTAAATCGGGCAATCGTAGCTCATATGGACCGAGGATTGCAAAATCACCTTCGCATCGAAGGTTTAACAGGTTCATTTGAGGACTACCAACAAAACTGGCAACAAATTCGTTAGCAGGATGAGAATAGATTCTACTAGGGGGGTCTAGCTGCTGAATCATACCTTGATTTAAGACTGCTACTTTGGTAGAGAGAGTCATCGCTTCGGTTTGATCGTGGGTAACATAAACCACTGGTTTGTTTTGGTCTTTAAATAACTGTTTCATTTGCGCTCTTACCTGTTCCCGCAACAACGCATCTAAGTTACTCAAAGGCTCATCTAATAAAAATACTTCAGGATCTCTAACCAAGGCTCTGGCTAAGGCTACCCGCTGTCTTTGTCCTCCAGACATTTGTCCTGGTTTACGATTGAGTAAGCTAGTCAATTCTAGTTTTTGGGCAGCTTCATCAACTCGTCGTTTAATTTCATCTTGAGGCATTTTACGCAACTTCAAAGCCGTGGCGATATTTTCGGCTGCGGTCATGTGAGGATAGAGAGCGTAACTTTGAAATACCATTGCCATATTGCGATCGCCTGGGAGGGTTTTATTAACGTTTTTTCCCCCGATAATTACCTCTCCTTTGGAGGGGGGTTCTAAACCCGCAATTAGCCGCAATAATGTGGATTTACCGCATCCTGAAGGCCCTAACAAAGTAAGAAATTCACCGTCATTAATTTCTAAAGATATATCTTTGACAGGAATAACGTCAGAACGATATTTTTTCTGTAAATTTTTTAAAGTTAGTTTTGCCATATTCTTATAAATGTTTGGATTAAATTAACTTCTACAATGAGAAAATAGCAGAGCAAATTTATGATTATCGCGCATTAGATCGCAATGGCAGTAACTATACATCAATTAACTAAATGGAAACAAACAGGGCGATCTATTATTTCCCTGACGGCATGGGACTATAGCATGGCGCAAATATTAGACCGAGCTGGAGTTGACCTAATTTTGGTAGGTGATTCTTTGGCAATGGTAGGATTGGGCTATTCTAGTACCCTTCCCGTAACTCTAGATGAAATGATTCATCATGCCAAAGCTGTATGCCGTGGTGTTGATCGAGCTTTAGTAGTTTGTGACCTGCCTTTTATGAGCTATCAGGTGAGCGTTACTCAAGCAATCGAAACAGCAGGAAGAATGATGAAAGAAACGGAGGCTTCTGGGATTAAACTAGAAGGCGGGCAGCCAAAAATGCTAGAAATTGTTAAAGAATTGACCACTATCGGTATTCCTGTCATGGGTCATGTCGGCTTAACTCCCCAATCATTTCGGATACTGGGCTACAAACAACAGGGTAAAATAGAAGAAGAAGCCAATTTGATTATCGATCGCGCCATTGCCTTAGAGCAAGCAGGAGCGTTCTCAATTATTTTGGAACATATCCACAGCGAACTGGCTGGTAAAATTTCTTCTAAACTGGCTATCCCCACCTGTGGTAGTGGTGCAGGGAATCAATGTGACGGGCAGGTATTGGTGACGGCAGACTTTTTGGGCTTATCTGAAAGACAACCACCCTTCGCCAAATCTTACGTCGATTTACGCCAATTTATTACCAACGCTGTAGAAGAATTTAAGCAAGAAGTACAAAATAAAAAATTCCCTTCTAAGTAAATTTAGAACCTGACTTACTTATTCCTCATTTTTCATTCTTTTTCCATGAGCTATATTGTTGCTACTTTTTATAAATTTATTACTATTAGCGATCTTGAAGCCAAAAAAGAACAAATTCTAGGCTGGTGTATAAAGAATCAGATTAAAGGTACAATTATTTTGGCATCCGAAGGCATTAATGGCACGATCGCAGGTGAAAAAAAAGCGATCGCATCTATTTTAAATTTGCTCCGTAGCATTGATGGTTTGGGAGATTTGGAACACAAAGAATCAACTGCTCAAAAACCCCCTTTTGCTAGATTAAAAGTAAAAATTAAATCAGAAATAGTTACCCTCGGCTTACCTGAAGTTGACCCCAATCAACAGGTAGGTACATATGTTGCTCCTCAAGATTGGAATGAAATAATCAGCGATCCTGAAGTAGTTGTAATTGATACTAGAAATGACTATGAGGTAGATATTGGTAGTTTTAAACGAGCTAAGAACCCTGAAACTGACTCTTTTCGTGAATTTCCTGAATACATTGCTGAAAATCTCGATCCAACCCAGCATCCAAAAGTGGCAATGTTTTGTACGGGGGGAATTCGTTGCGAAAAAGCTTCTTCCTATATGCTTTCCCAAGGATTTAAAGAGGTGTATCACCTGAAAGGAGGTATTTTAAAGTATTTAGAAAATGTTTCTCCAGAAGAAAGTCTTTGGGAGGGAGAATGTTTTGTATTTGATGAGCGAGTTGCGGTTAAAGATGGATTAGAGCAGGGTAGTTACGAGCTTTGCTATGGTTGTGGAAATCCTATTTCAGAACAGGATAAGCAATCTCCTCAATATGAGTCTAATATTTCTTGTCCCCACTGTTACGACCGATTAACTCCAGAGAAAAAAGCCCGTCAAGAAGATCGTCGACGACAAAGGGAATATAAAAAAGCAATGGGTAACTCGTGAGAAATAAATTAATCTATGGGAGTTGGGTAAAGGGAAAAGGGTAAAAGATAAAGGGTAAGGGAAGAAAAGATGACAAATATTTTAAATTAGCAATGTCTCATTTATTAATAGTAATTTCCATATCTATTTTGTCATTCCACTGACGCAGATAATAAAGCAAGCCATAAATAAAGATAACAATTCCAGTCATTTCCATTGCCTCTTCAGCGGTAGCAATCAAAGCATAAATTAGGTTTTGTTGTCCTTGTGCTTCGGCTACATAGCTACCTACCATCTCCATGATTAGTGCGCCTCCAACATACAAAAAAGCTGCACTAAAGAAGTGTTTGCGGGATTTGTAAGGTAAATGGAAAGCAAATCGACTGTAGCGTCGGACAAACCAAATCACGAAAATTGTCCCAGGAATTACCCACATAGAATGAAGAAACCAGGGTAAATTTAAAGCTTCACTGACCTCTGGAATAATTAAAATTTCGTGGATACTAAGGACTTCATCGATCGCTAAAAATAAAAAAATCAGCGATAGTAGCTGCCACTCTTTAGTATAGCGATCGCTGTATTGCTTTTTACCAATTGCAATAATTTTCAGTAAAACCGAACAAAAAGCGATCATCAAAGCAGAGTACCATGTTGGAAAATTCAACTCTCGATCGACGTTAAACAACTTCATCCAGTCGGCTCGGTAACCATAAACATACTTGCAAATTTGGATTCCTCCACTCACTAAAATAAAGAAAATTACGACTATGGCTAAATAGTTAGCAATCTTGCCAGGAGATAAAGAAATTTTAATCTGCATTAAAAGATGAAAAATTTATGACTAATCGATATTAAACCATCCTAGAGCCTAGTGCCGCTTCCCTTAAGTAGCAAGTAGCATCCCCGACGATGCCCTAAAAATAGATGAATTCAACTAATTACGTTCATCAACACCCCTGGACTACCTTAATGGAATCCTTGAGCATAATCTACTTTTAAGAAGTGTTTTAAATAAGTCAAAGATGACATCCCTTTGCCAAAATCATCAAGAGCAAAACTACAGCCAAGATTTCGCATAGTTTTAATAAACTTTGATACTCTCTCTAGGTCAGATACGGCGATAGTTTCTGTAATTTCAAAACAGAACAATTCCGAAGGAAGAGGACAATCAGTCAGTTTTTGTGACACAAATTCCAAAAAAGCTTCGCTGTTTAAAGATGCTCCCGAAAGATTGATCGAAAAACGATAATTGCGCCAATCATAACAATTATTACTGATTAATTGGTCTAGTAGTGTATTGATTACCCAAATGTCAATCTCAGGCATCATAGAATTACGTTCAGCTATATCTAAAAAGAAGTTTGGAGTAATAACTTGACCTTCTTCATCTGTAAGGCGTAATAAAATTTCAAAGTATTTTCTTGAGTCATTTATATCTAGAGGCGTAATGGATTGAGCATAAAGGCTAAACAAATTATTCTCAAGAGCCTTGCGGATACGTTTAACCCAAAAGCTTTCTAAATTCTGCTGATTTCTAGAATCAGAAACTGACTTGTCATAAACTGCTATACAGTTTCGTCCCCGCTCCTTTGCTTCATACAATGCAAGGTCGGCTGCCTCTATCAGAAGTTGGGGACTATCTTGAGATTTTGGGATAGTATGGACTACGCCAATGCTGATGGTAACAATAGAATCTACAACAGAATTAAGATGGGGAATATTGAGGTTTTTAACTGCCTTTTTCATGGCTTCGGCAACTTTAACTGCTCCTGATTGAGAAGTCTGGGGCAAAATTACGGCAAATTCTTCCCCCCCGTAGCGCGCCACAATATCTCCAGGTCTTTTAATCGCGGTAGAGATTGCTTTAGCTACCTGCTGCAAGCATTCATCTCCCTGTTGATGACCATATGTATCGTTGTAGAGTTTGAAATAGTCTACATCGCACATAATTAAAGATAGATAAGAAGAGGTGCGTCGGAGTCTGCGCCATTCTAGATTGAGCTGTTGAGTAAAATGACGGCGATTGTAGACCTGAGTTAGGTAATCAATAGAAACCTGTTGAGTTTATTGTTCGTAAAGCAGTGCTTGTTTGATACCAATAGCTAGTTGAGTTGTCAAAACTGTTAGTAGTTTGATTTCTTCTGCCTGCCATTGGGAAGCTTCACGATAGTTGATAATTAACCAACCCCATAAAATATTATTTTTAGTTGGAGTAACAGCAGGTTGTGCGGAGTTGATTAAAATTGGGACAACTATTCTGATGGGCTGATTTAAAGGAGATATTGGTTTTCCCTGTTGATATTTAATCGGGTTAACAACCCTGATATTTCCCTGTCGGTCGGCAAGATATTCTTCTTGATGGTCGCAAAAATAATCCCAAGATGTAGATTGATCGATTTTGATGTCGGTAGCGTGGGCAAAAGCTTCTAGGGAGATGTCTTTATTGTCTAGATGAGCTAGCCAAACAGAGTCACAATTTAAGAAGACTCTGATTTCTTTAGCCGCAGTTGTGAGAATCGATTTTAAGTCCAAACATTGACGAATGCGATCGCTTATTTCTAATAGCAGTTTTTGTCGAGCCATATCTTGAACCAAACGCTGCTGTAAGTCTTGCAGAGAAAGATGAGTTTTGATTCTTGCCAATAGCTCGTCTTGGTTAATTGGTTTGGTGATATAGTCTACTGCCCCTAGCTCGAAACCTCTGATTTTATTTTCAGTTTCTGCCAGTGCCGTCATAAAGATAATGGGGATATCTTTAGTACTAGCTTTATTTTTCAAATGGCTACAGG
>CAKZYI010000001.1 GCA_937884735.1 uncultured Pleurocapsa sp. | reverse complement strand
TTCTACTGCTGATGGGGCGATTCTGGGTACGTCTTCGGTTGTTGCTCACAACATAATTGGTATTCGCTCCGATGACCACAATGCGGCAGGAGACAGACTATTATTGCTCACCCGCGTTATGGCTTTTGTCATTACGATTATGGGAGTCTTTTTTGCCTTGAAAGTTCCTGCAACAGGAGTTTTATTATTACTCGCTTTCGATCTCAGTTTTGCGGGGTTTGTTGTACATTAGCCTTTATTGTTTTGGGGTCTCTAACGCGACTAATATTCTTCGAGGTATTGCCTACGGCTTTTGGCATTGATAATACTTTGCTCTATATTCCCAACAATATTCTTACTGCCGATTTTGATGGTTTTCCTACTCTGATTAGCCCCTTGGTAGGATTAGCTGCATTTATTATTATCTCCATGCTAACGGGAGGAAATAATACAAAAAACCAGAATACATATTCACTAGATAGAGAAACGCAAGTATATCGACGTTGAAATCATAAAGCGATCGCTTTTTAAATGTTGAGCGATCGCTTTATTTTATTTGTAGTAAGTAACGCCGCGATATTTTAGTTTAGTTTTGCACCTTAATTCTGAGGCTTTGGCTCGTTCGATTTCGATAGTTAAATTCCAAGCCAGATTTAATTTTTCCAAATCGTTTAAATTCCAGCAGTCTTCTACAAATTCTCTTTTGTGGTTGTACCAAAATGTAATTGGATCGAGAATTGGTCTTGTTTGTGACTTTTGCAATAGGTGTTTTATATATCCCCACCAGGGAAATTTGGAACTAATTCTTCCTTTGGGAGAATTACCGCGATAAACTATATCTTTGCTGGTTGTTTCTGCAATTACAGTCAAAAGATGTCGATTTTCTTCGCTGTACTGAACTCCTCTGTAAGTTAATTTCACAAGCTTCACCTCTATTATTATTTCATTGTGAGGTGCGTTCCTTCAGGATACTAAGTTTGTCCCTTACTTCCGTCCTTTATTAAACAAGCCTAAAAAAGATGAACGATTAGATATAGCATTACGTATTAAGGTTAGGACGTTTTGAATCCAGAACAGATGCTATCTAATTACTTTCATCCTTTATGTCCTAAAGGATTCCCTCTGGTCACGAAGCGGTATCCTCTAGGACACCCTTGCGAGCAGATGAATTAACTTGTCCTAATCTAATTTCGTACGACTATAACTCTATTGTTATAGTACCTAATCTTGTTGAAAATTCGCTGAAAATCACCAGCTACACAACATAAATTAGAGCGGCTAATCAAGCTGTGATTAACCCTATGTGATTATTAATCACTGAATCCACATAATTTATGGGTCGCCTGGGATTCGAACCCAGAACCAATCGGTTAAAAGCCGAGTACTCTACCGTTGAGCTAGCGACCCTTGAAAACTGCTGGGCTTATGCCCATTCGCTCTCACGGATATTAATCATAGCACAGCTTCTGAAAAAAATCGCAATATCAAGAAATAAATGTTTTTTCCCTCGCTAGTACGGCTTTTTGCAGCTTTGGTGACAGCCATGAATAATACTGGGAATATATAGGTAGTCTGGGTTTAAGAGTCCAACCAGCGGGTTCCAAAATTTTTGATAAAGAATCATAAGTTGGATGAGGATAGTCTGGATTTACTTCGTCTATGGGGCTAATGCCGCCCAAGTCAGTTGCACCTGCATCTAAACAATTTAGTAAAAAATTGGTGTCGTTGACCAAATTGGGCGGTATCTGAATAGAAATACTTTCGGGTAAAATTTTTCGCGCTTCCGTAATGATATCTGGTAATAAATTGGGATCGAACGTTGGAATATTGCCTTTCTGTCTACTACCCACACTGTGAGGCTGCAAAATTACTTCCTGAATATGTCCCCATCGCTTTTGAATTAGTGCGATCGCTTTAAGTGATTCTCGAATATCCCATTTTGTCTCACCAATACCCAAAAGTAATCCTGTAGTAAAGGGGATTTTTAATTTTCCAGCCCATTCCAATTGCTGTAGGCGCAATTCTGGTTCTTTGCTTGGAGCATTTTTGTGAACTGTCTGCAAAAATTTGGGATGAATTTGCTCTAGCATCAGTCCCATCGATACATTTACTTTTTTGAGCTGTTCCATCTCTGACCAACTCAACGGACCAACATTTGTATGGGGTAAAAAACCAAAAGATAAGGACAAGCTGCATATATTATGAATTTTTGTAAACCATTCTAATCTTTTGCTAGATAAAGGATGTAGCTCTCCACTCAATACCAAAATCTCAGCAACTAATTGTTTATCAAGGTTTTGCAGAACCTTTTCTATTTCCTCTGTGGGTATCGATTCTCCTTTTCCTACGTCAACACGAAAGTTGCAGTAACTACATCTATTGAAACATTCATAGGTAGGAACTATTGTATGGGCTGGACTGTAGGTAATTACAGGATTCATTTAGTCTAATAAGTATAGCTTATAATTAATATAAGAAAATATTTCATTAAAAAGGTTCACAAAACTAAAAATTGCTCTATACTGAATATTGTCAGTTCAATCGAACCTAGACAATTAAATATTTAGCAATCATATAACACATGACTACTACTCTACAACAACGCGAAACTCGCGGTGCATGGGAGAATTTCTGTCAGTGGATTACAAGCACAAACAACCGCATTTATGTAGGTTGGTTCGGTGTCTTGATGATTCCTACACTTCTTGCAGCAACCACTTGTTTCCTAATCGCTTTCGTAGCAGCACCCCCCGTTGACATCGACGGAATCAGAGAGCCTGTAGCAGGGTCTCTAATCTACGGCAACAACATCGTATCCGGTGCAGTTGTACCTTCCTCCAACGCAATTGGTCTTCACTTCTACCCCATCTGGGAAGCAGCTTCCTTAGATGAGTGGTTGTACAACGGTGGACCTTACCAATTGATCATTTTCCACTTCTTGATCGGTGTATTCTCATACCTAGGTCGTCAGTGGGAACTATCATACCGTCTAGGTATGCGTCCTTGGATCTGTGTAGCATACTCTGCACCAGTATCCGCAGCAACAGCAGTATTCCTAATCTACCCTCTAGGACAAGGTTCCTTCTCCGACGGTATGCCTTTAGGAATCAGCGGAACATTCAACTTCATGTTGGTATTCCAAGCTGAGCACAACATCTTGATGCACCCCTTCCACATGTTGGGTGTAGCAGGTGTATTCGGTGGATCTTTATTCAGTGCAATGCACGGTTCATTGGTAACATCTTCCTTGGTACGTGAAACTACTGAGACTGAATCACAAAACTACGGTTACAAATTCGGACAAGAAGAAGAAACATACAACATCGTAGCAGCACACGGCTACTTCGGTCGTTTAATCTTCCAATATGCATCTTTCAACAACAGCAGAAGTTTACACTTCTTCTTAGGTGCATGGCCAGTAATCGGAATCTGGTTTACAGCTATGGGTATTTCAACTATGGCATTCAACCTAAACGGATTCAACTTCAACCAATCCATCATGGATAGTCAAGGACGTGTAGTAAATACATGGGCAGACATTCTAAACCGAGCTAACTTAGGTTTTGAAGTAATGCACGAACGTAATGCACACAACTTCCCTCTTGACTTGGCAAGTGGCGAGCAAGCTCCTGTAGCAATGAGCGCTCCTTCCATCAACGGTTAATCTAATCTTTTGATTGATTGAATAAAAAACGCTCCTCAGTAATGGGGGGCGTTTTTTTATGGCTATTATTTTGACAATCTGCATTTCAAATTAGAGGTGGTCTGAAAAAACTGATGTTATAACGTAGAAAAGTCCTTAATACTTGAAATACTAAAGTTAACAGTTTTATCATATGTCTACCATCGAACAAATAAAACCTGCAAGCCGAGCAGATGTAATTATCTATGTACCCTACTACTCTAAAAATAAACATAGTTGGCTCCCTCATGCGATCGCTCTATACCGTCAAGCATCCTTAGAAGGAGAGCGGCAAGTAGAAGGAGGAGATAGTATTCCTTTTGTAGCTAGTTGGTATGTATCCAAATTACCTTCAGAATTAACCCGCTGTCGTTTACAGTTTGATGGACAGGCAGAATTGAGTTACGAAGTAACAATGTCTAACTCAGAGTTTATTGATTACCAAATTGATGTCATCATGAACTTTAAACGTTCTAAAACAACAGATTTTCCTAGAGGTTTTTACCGAAAACTGTTGCGCTTAGAATAAGCAACTAAAAAAATTAAAATTAATAAGGAGTGCGAGCGTGGCTAAATCTGCTAAACATCTTCTGGTAGCTTCAACCGAATCATATAGCGGTAAATCTGCAACTATTTTGGGTTTGAGTCATCTATCTTTAGATAAAGATATATCTATTGGTTATGGACAACCTCTAGCCACAGATTTTCGAGAAAATGCCAGCCATAAAGAAAACACAGAGGATGTTGATTTTCTAGCTACTGCTCTAGGATTATCAGCCAATCAGGTAAAATCACCATTTTTATTTTTAGACCGTCAAACAGTCAATCAACGTCTAAAAGGAGAAAATAAAGAAGACTATAGCCAAGCTTTGAAACAGTATGTCAATCAGATAGAAGCTGATTTAGTATTACTAGAAGGGCCTAATAATCTTTGGGAAGGTAGCGTTTTCAATTTGTCTGTACCAGAAATTGCTGACTCTGTGGATGCGTCAATTTTACTAGTAGCTCGCTATCATCCATTAGCGATGGTAGGAAGTTTATTAACTGCGAAAAAGTTTTTGGGCGATCGCTTATTAGGTGTTTTAATTAATGATATTCCTCTAGCCGAACTAGAAACAACAACACAAACGGTCAAACCTTACCTAGAACAAGAAGGTATTCCAGTGTTGGGCATGATTCCCCAAGATAGAATTCTAAATAGTATCAGCGTTAGAGAAATAGCAACTAGGCTTGACGCTAAAGTCTTGTGCTGTGAAGAACATTTAGACTGGATGGTAGAGAGTCTAAGCATTGGCGCGATGAATGTTAACTCAGCTTTGGGATATTTTCGTCAAAGGGATAATATGGCAGTGGTTACGGGAGGCGATCGCGCTGAACTCCAAATGGCAGCTTTAGAAACTTCTACTCATTGTCTGATTTTAACTGGTCATATTCCCCCAAAAGATTTGATTATTGAACGGGCAGAAAGCTTAGATATTCCTATTTTATCTGTAGATACAGATACTTTAACTACTGTTGAAATAGTTGATAGTGCTTTTGGTAAAGTGCCAATTTCTGAAAATATTAAAGTTCGGCAAATTCAAAGCTTGATGAAGCAGCACTTCGACCTAGATAGATTAATGAAGTATCTAGATTTAGCAATACCTACGTCGGTTATTAATTAAGCTTCAAGTCACAGACTCTCATTTAGAAGCTGTTTTAGTTATGATTTTATTTAATTAAATAAAAAACTCAGCACTCTTAACAAGATTATTATCATGACAATTTACCTCAAAGTGCCCAGTATGGTTTGTGACGGTTGTGTATCAGTAGTTAAAGAAGCTATCCTGACTCACGAACCAGAAGCAAAAGTAGATATTAATTTAGATACCAAACAAGTTGTTGTAGATACCCAAGCTTCTGAAACATCTATTAAGCAGATAATTACTGCCGCAGGACACGAAGTTGAATAATTACTATGATAATCAGATAAAATTCCTTCAACTGCCATAAGACTTGAGCAAAATACCAATGAAGGCAAATAGTCCTGTAACAGATATTGAGATGGCGACGGTAAAAGCCAAAGATGAGCGGGGTTGATATATATAGTCGTCTTTTTGAATATGGCGTAATTCTTTGCGGTGTTCTAAAGCCGCTAAGACAATCGCGCTAGTACCAATACCAATAAAAGCACTGTCCATTTTAGGTTTCTCCCGAATGAATTCCTGACTCACGTAGCCACCCGCTGACTTGCCGATTTAGATGCACTTCTCAATTTTTTCAGCGGCTTTTATTACTTTTAGCTCGGC